>LJCR01000150.1 GCA_001399705.1 Kouleothrix aurantiaca | reverse complement strand
ACCAAGCCCTTTGGCTTCATGAAGTTCACGCCGGGGCCGGGCCTGGGCGGGCACTGCATCCCGGTCGACCCCTTCTACCTCACGTGGAAGGCGCGCGAGTTCGACCTGACCACGCGCTTTATCGAGCTGGCCGGCGAGATCAACACGCAGATGCCGCGCCACGTTCACGCTCTGGTGGCGCGCGCGCTGATCGGCCAGCGCAAGGCGATCAACGGCTCGAAGGTGCTGCTGCTGGGCGTGGCCTACAAGCCCGACGTAGACGACTACCGCGAGTCGCCGGTGTTCAAGGTGATTGAGCTGCTGGAGGGCGATGGCGCGGAGATCACCACGGTCGATCCGCACGTGGCGCAGTTCGAAGACCACCACGGCCGCACGTTCAGCACCACGCCACTTTCGGATGCGCTGTTGGATGAGTCAGATTGCGTGGTCGTCATCACCGATCATAGCGCCTTCGACTATGCGCATATCGTCGAGCGTGCGCGGGTGGTGGTGGATACTCGCAACGCCACGCGTTCGGTGCCGAACGGGCGCGAAAAGATCGTGCTGCTGTAGCTTAGGGGTGAGCAAGGACGAAGGACGAATGACGAAGGAGAGATTGCTTCTTTCGTCATTCGTCCTTCGTCTTTCGTCTACGGCAAATCCGGCACCGGCGAGTAGATGTAGCCGCCTTCCATCGTGCCAAAGGTGCGGCAGCGCGCCGCGCCCCAGCGGAAGCCATACAGCACAATATACGCGCACATCACCGCATCCACCCGGTCCTCGAAATCTTTCAGCGCCCGGCCGCGCAGCGCGCCCACATCGTGCGCGACAATCGCATCCTGCCCGCGCAATGGCGGCTCGGCGGCGGCGAGGGCGGCCTGGTGGCGCTGATATTCGGCCCAGGCGGCCATGCGCGTTTCGCGGCTGCGGCGCGGCTTGGCCTTGTACTTGAGCGTGCGCGGCAAGCCAAACAGCGCCACCATGGCCGAGTGCGGGTACACCTCGATCACCTGGCGGGCGGGCGCGCCCGGCGCAATCGCGCAGTCGTGCGTGAAGCCATGCGCCGCCAGCCGCGCCACTAATTCCTCGCCGCGCACACCCTGCCGAAAAGCCGTGATGCCCCGGTTGGCCGGGTGCGCGCCGGCCTGAAATTTCGCAAACACCGCCCCCAGCTCGCTTTCGCCCGGCCGCCGCCCGGTGGCGTTCGGCACCCACAGGGGAGCGTCCACACCCACCAGCGCGGGCGTGCCAGTCGGCGCGGCTTCCGCCACAAACTGCACAATCTCATCCATGCTGCCGAGCAGCGCGGTGCTGAGCAGCTCGCCGCCATTCGCGTCGCCGCGCACCAGCGCCGCGCCCGTGGCGTTATGCGGCGTCCACGCCAGGTCGAGACCGATGAAGAGCATAAGGAAGGTTCCTGTAGTATGTAATGCGTAGTGCGTACTCTTGCACGCGAGTTTGGCTTCAATTCGCTTCCGCGAACCCTGTTCACTATACGACATGAACACAAGCAGCGCAGGAAACTTCTGCGCTGCTTGTGTGTGGCGTGCTTCGTGGTGTGGTTGGTATTTCTATGGTTGCCTTGGGTCGTTCCAATAGCTCACGAGTTGCCCTTGGGCGTTGTATAACGAGCCATTATCATCCTGATCATTCGACCAGATAGTCCCTTGCGGGCCGGGAAAGTCCTTCTGCTCGCCGGGTGCCAGCGTTCCGCCGATCGGATGTTCCTGATTGCCCTTGACGCTGCACATATGCCAACCTGTGAGATCAACCGCGTCGGGACTGACGTTCTTGAGCGTCACATATTCATTACCACTTTTTTGCACCGTCACAATCTGCACCGGATAGTTGGGTGCATTGCCGGGATTGGGGTCGTCCTGGCAGGCGTTGAACGTTGGCGCGGGTAGTGGCTTGGGCTGGGGCGGCGCGATCGTTTGCGGCGGCCCGCCTGCATCGCGAATTTCGTTACCCAGCAGGCCAAGCAGCACATT
Source organism: Kouleothrix aurantiaca (assembly GCA_001399705.1). GTDB lineage: Bacteria > Chloroflexota > Chloroflexia > Chloroflexales > Roseiflexaceae > Kouleothrix > Kouleothrix aurantiaca. Next base: position 4,174 of record LJCR01000150.1, on the reverse strand, counting down.
GTAGGGCGGCTGATTTTCCGGGTGAAGCTCGAAGCGGGCGCGCTCGAACCACTGCACGGTGTACTGCTTGCCGTCGCTCAGCGTTTCGGTTTGCGGGTCGCTCAGCGGCAGGCCAAACAGCGCCAGATTTTCGGCCTCGCTCTTGCCCTTCTTGCCGTCGAACTCCAGGCCATTGGCGCGCCAGGCGTTCAAAATATCGCCGCAGACATTGTGCTGTGTTTCGGGGAAGAAGCGGCAGCCGCCTTGTTGCGCAGACTTCGGGAAGGTGAAGGGGTCGCGGCCCTGCTGCGCCAGGCGGTCGGCGCCGAGGCGACCCAGCAGGACATCGTAGGGGCGCGCATTTTCGGGGTGTAGCTCCAGACGATTGCGCTCAAAGAGCTGTGCCTGGAACGGCTTGCCTTCGATCTGGATTTCCTGCTGTGGGCCAGTGGGGAAGCCAAAAACGGGCAGGCCACCGTTTTGCTCCCAGAACTCGCGAATGCGACCGCTGATACACTGGCCGGTTTCGGGGAAGCAGCGCTGATCGGTTTGGGCGAAGACGGCTGGGGTGAGGGCCAAGCTCAGAAGCAGGCCGGCGGCGATGAGCAAACGACGCATGATACTCCTTCACATCTCCAATGGATGATCCGTTGCGGGCGAGAAAATATTCATGATAAGGTCAAGAAACTATGGGCGTTTCACCCCCTATTTACACACCTCGTTAAGGGGAGCAATGGCCTCAGACAAACCCCGAAGGTCGAAGCTTGTTTCTACTGGGCTGGAACTGAACGGCGTGAACTCGAACGCCATTTTTTGGTGGTTTAGCATTAGATCAATGAATCGATTTGTATCTTCAAAGAATACGGCTTTCCCACTTGTTGAAATACTTGTATTCTCGGTTATTGCTGATTCACTATCAAAGCGCATTCGTACGGTAGCGCCATCAAGATTGCCTGCCTCAACATCTGGTCGTGTATCCAAATGGATATAGAACTCTTTAACGTGTTCTTCGCATCGTAAAAAGAGATTGGGAAGCGCCGCATTTCCTAATGAATCAGTAATTTCATTTTCTGCTGGCAACATCAAAACTATTGTAGGAGAATCATCAAATGATGATGTGCTCTTATTTACAACCCACTTTCCTGCTGCTGGTGGTGCCGTCACTTCAGGTGCTACCGTAGCTTCTGGAGTAGTTGTGGCCTTTGGTGTTGCGGTCGGAGGCTTCGGCGTTGCTGTTACAACCTGGGTTTGGATAACAACGCTCGTTACGACCTGGCGAATAATGAAAGGCGTTTGTGTTGGTGCTTGTGCTGCCTCCTGGGTGCTGCAACCAATCAATAGCACAAGAAATCCGATAACCCAAATCTTTCGCATAATCCCTCCTTCGTAGCGTTTGTCATGAAAACGCCTAACGAAGAAGGAGGGATTCGCCTAACGATTGTCGTAATGGGCTATTTTATAAATTTGCGAACTACCATCGGCACACCGGCAGCGACAAACGCATTACGCACTGTGTGCCAGCTGCGCTCGTCCATTCCAACGCGGGCAAGGCCAATCACCGTGCCCACGCCGAGCACAACGCCGAGCGTGGTGTTGTCATCGATCCAGCCCCTACGCAAATCGCGTGTGTTTGCTGTTTTATACAACTTGCTAGATGCTTCCACTACAGGAAGCTATGGCATAAGCACCCTTGCTTTCGGAACGCTTTACTACTTGGTTATCTAACCAAATCTCGCATACAATTGTGCCGAACTCACTATTATTCTGTGCTGACACCGAAACAAATTGGCCAGGCTTTACCACAAAACGCTCGGCCCAAGGCAACGCTTGATCGTTCTGCTGTTCAATATCGCCGCCAGCATTGGTATAAGTGATATCGGCAGATGTCGCCGTGCCGCTGATGCGGTAGTAGAAATCGTACTCAGTTGTACGGGCGGGTGCAGATGTTATGCCAGCTGAGCTGCGCGGGCTGCTAAAGCCTATGGCAACTGCAAGTAGTAAAACAATCGCAGCTAGCGCCAGCAAGCACCCACGCCGGAATTTTATGCGCTCCTTTGACTGTACCGCTGGCGACGGCGGTGCGCTTACCTGTTGCAAAGGTGAGGTTGGCGCTTGCGGCGTTGGTTCAGTTAGCTTCAATTCTTTCCCGCAGTAGCGGCACAATACCGCTTCCGCTTTAATTGTCTCTGCGCAAAATGGACATTGTTTTGTTGCGGTTGTTTCGCTCATGAAAATCCCTCCTTCTTCGTCGTGTTTGTAATGAAAACGCCTAACGAAGAAGGAGGGATTCGCCTAACGATTGTCGTAATGGGCTATTTTATAAATTTGCGCATTATCATCGGCGCACCGGCAGCGACAAACGCATTACGCAGTGTGTGCCAACTGCGCTCGTCCATTCCCACGCGAGCGAGACCGATCACCGTGCCCACGCCGAGCACAACGCCAAGCGTAGTGTTGTCATCGATCCACCTGCGGCCTTCGTCGGTGGAAAGGAAGCTGGCGTAGCTGAGGCCGAACACGGTGGCGAGGGTTGTGGAGAGAAAACGTTTCATTACAATCAGTTATTTGGGGAGCTTATCTATAAAACTAATGATCTGCTGAATAACTGGGATAACCGTTGGAGCAATTGCGGCGATATTGCCGGCAGCCTTTGCCAATCCTTCTGCGCTAACTTTCAGGCGCTTTTTATCAGGTTTAGGTGAATTGAGCTCCTCAACAACTGTTTCGACAGTAGTGGTAATGATTTGCGCATCAACTGTGTCTTCATTGCCATCTACCATGAATGCTCCCTGAAGTCTTTTAACCAAAGCTGCAAACTCGCGCCTGGTTTCTTCTTCCATAGAAGTTGCTGTATTTATATGTTGTATTGTATTGTTTAGATGAGACTGAACATTAAAAATGGAACCATGTACCGAGCCTATGGAAATTGCTGGTCCAGACTGTTGTGTACGAATTTCTCTATCGTTATCTGTTTCATAATACACATTCCAAAAGACAGCTCGTGTACCCTCTGGATCTTCTTCGGGATCTACACGCACAACGGTGAGCATTTGACCCGATGCCTTCCTCTGAATACGGTCGCCAATATCAATTGGAACATCCGCAATAAATCGGATAAGGTTTTTGGTATCGTTGTGCGCTATCCCTCGCAATTCGTAGACTTGATCTCCGTGATAAAGAATTACAGTAATGCCGTGCAGATTCCAAATTCTATTGAATGCTGCTATTGCTTGCTCTGGCGACATTCTTCTCATCGTAATCCTTTCGCGGTGTAATGTATAAAGGGAAACGATGCGAATTGACTATGCATAGAAAATTGAATATACCTTGAGTTGAGCAAAAATGCTATATGGATATAGGCACAATGGCAATAATTGCTGCTCTTCTGTCCATTGACACTTAGGTCCGTTACTCGCTACTCATCCTCGCATAGTCTTTGCGAAGACCTGTGATGTACCAGCGAATCCATGTGCACCATTGTAACGGCGCGCATTACACCATTTATCACCAACATACTTATCAAATATCGTCTTGCCCCTCAAGCATACCACAATTAAGTGTTTTCGTATAGAACAATTTTCAACAAAGCATTATTTCGCTTTGCGAAGTTTTATGGCCGAACGTCGCATGTGTGATTTCGGTTCTTGGTTCTCGGTTCTGCGGTTCTTCCAACCTCACTATACTCAAACTTCGTGCCTTCGTGCCTTCGTGGTTCTCGTCCCCTTCGTGCCTTCGTGGTTTTCGTCCCCTTCGTGCCTTCGTGTCTTCGTGGTTCCCGTTCCTTTCTTCCCGCAGCGCCGCGCGCAATCTGCGGTATCATACGCGCACTGTGCCGTGCTGACGAAACAAAACCAATGACCACCACAACACTTTCCCAGGATGTCGCTGTGCGCCGCGCGCAGCTGGCCGTGCTCGCGATGGCCGGCGTGAATGTGATCTGGGGCGCGGCCTTCCCGATCACCAAGCCCGCGCTCGCCAGCATCCCGCCGCTGACCTTTGCCCTGCTGCGCTTTATCATTGCGCTGGCGGTGCTGCTGCCAATGGCGCGCGGCGCGACCTGGCGGCTGCTGCGCGGCCCCGACGGCCTGCGCATCGCCGCGATGGGCCTGTGCGGCTTCTGCTTTGTGCAGCTCAGCCAGACCGTCGCGCTCCAGCTTAGCCCGGCCTCCGACGTTTCGATGATTGCGACGACCAC
>LJCR01000015.1 GCA_001399705.1 Kouleothrix aurantiaca | reverse complement strand
GGCTGTGTGGCGCGCTCGTGCGCGGGCGATGCCAAGCAGGTGCGCGAGCTGCTCAAGGCGGCGATGAGCTTCAATGGCACGGCGGTGCTCGACATCATCAGCCCGTGCGTGACGTTCAACAACCACCACGACTCGACCAAGAGCTACGACTACGGCAAGGAGCACGAGGAGCGCATTCAGGACATTCAGTTCATTCCGAAGTTCAACGAGGTTGAGGTTGAATACGAGGAAGGCGAAGAGCAGATCGTCCAGATGCACGACGGCCCGGCGATCAAGCTGAAGAAGCTCGACCGCGAGTACGACCCGACCAACAAGTGGCGGGCGATGGAGCTGCTTGAGGAAGCGCGCAAGAAGCAGGAGTTCGTCACCGGCCTGATCTACATCAACGAACAGCGCAAGACGCTGCCCGAAGTGATGCAGATGAGCGAAACGCCGCTGGCCGCGCTGCCGGACGAAAAGCTGCGCCCAACGCGCGAGGCCTTTGCGCAGGTGATGGCCAAGCTGTAATCGGCGCGGCGACCAGAGCCGTGGAGCGCATGAAAACGCGCTCCACGGCTTTTTTTCTTACTTGGCGTGCTGCGCTGCGCGCTTGGCGAGCAGGAAATCTTCAGCGCCGCAGGCGCGTGCATACGCCAGCGCGGCCGCAGCCAGCGCCTCCTCGTCGCCGCTAAGAAAGGCCCGCACCGCAGGGACCAGCGCCAGCGCGGGCGCGGCGATCGCCGGCTTCAGGCGCACGTTTGGCCGCTGCGCAGCCAGCACTGCGCCATACAGCACTGCCCGATCGGCACGCTCGCCGGCTGCCGCCTGAGTTTCTGGTTCGCATGGAAGTGTGATTTTTGTTGTCATTGGTGCCTGTCTGGTAGTGACCAAGGATCTACCCCTGGTGGGACTATTGTACGATAGACTTTTACAGCCTTTTCACCTATTATACTGCTGATTGTGAAGCCCGATCTTTGCAATGCTTACTGCTTGGTGGCCTCAGCTCGTTCTGAAATTAGCCTTGCCGCTGGCCGCACCGCAGAGCATATGGTAAGCGTGTTGAGAACAGTGAAGCTAGAAGCTACGCACTACACCTAGCGGCACAACTGGGGATCTCAGCGCCAGCCTCGATCAAGCTTGCCAGAATCCGGCCCATGGAGATCGCGCCGCTCTAGTACTGCTCGGCCATGTCGCCTCTGCCATGTTTGGAATGTTCATTGGCGTGGTTGTGTTGCGCTGGAATTGTTGTAATGGGACAGGTACGACAATCACCATAGAACAAAAGCGCTTATCGCTACGCATGCGCCTGAGCAACTACCACTACTACAACACACATGCAGCTGGCGAGTGCGATACAATGGTGCATCGGCTCTCGGGCGGCAGCTAAGGAATTGCTATGAGCACGCGCTTTTCCCAGCGATGGCAATCGGGCCTGCAGCGGTTGATGACATCGGCAACCGAGCAGAGCGCCCTCGCTGAGTTAGTTGAGTTATGTGCCGATCTGGCGGGCACCGCGGCGGTGGGCGTACTGAAAAGCCGGTCTGGCCAGCTTGAAGCTGCAAGCACACACCCGTGCATCGACGACATCCTCCACAAAGTCCTCCTGGCCGAAGCTACGCAGCAGCTTGCGAGCGGCTCGCTCGAAGGCTCGCTTTTGCTTCACGCCCGGCGCGGCGAGATGATGGTGACAATTCTGCCGATCGGGCCGGCGCCCGATATTCTGGGTGTGGTTGCGCTGGCAGGCGATACCGCGATCGAGCCGCGCTCGATGGTGAATATCAATACCGTCATGGTGCTGTGCGCGCAGACGTTGCGGAAACTGCGCTGGCAATCCGAGATCGAGCTGCTTTCCGAGCTCAGCGCGGCGTTGGGCACGCTGCGCGAGCCTGCCGAGGTGCTCCAGTATATTGTGGCGCGCATCTCCAGCATCTTTTCGATCTCGAACAGCCGCATTTTCCTGCTCGACGAGCGCGTGGGCGATCTTGTCATGACGCCAGGGCCGCAGACGGGCGCGCCATCGGCCGAGCCGGTGCGCCTCGCCCTGGCAGGCACGATCGCCGGGGAGGTTGTGCAAAGCGAGCAGGCGCTTATTTGCAACAGCGATGGAAGCGCTTCCAGAACAGTGAGCGCCTATGAAACTGGTTTTACCGGCGGCCATGTGCTTTGTGTTCCGCTGCGCTTTTCTGGCCGTGTATTTGGCGCGCTGATGCTGGCAAACCCGCCGGAAGGCCCGCTGTTCGCCGAGGAAGATCTGCGCCTGCTGCTGACTGTGGCCGGGACAGTTGCAGCGCTGATCGCGAATGCACGCCTGTATGTGCGGGCGGTGCGCGATGCGCTGACGGGTGCATACAACCGTGGGGCATTCAACACTGCGCTTGAGCAAAACTGGGCACGCGTGGCGGCCTGTGGCGGCGGCTTTTCGCTTATCCTGCTCGACCTCGATAATTTCAAGCATATCAACGACCGCTTCGGCCACTCGATCGGCGACCAGGTGCTGCAATCGGTAACGCAGATTTTGTGGGAAGCCCTGCGCACTGACGACATGATCTTCCGCTATGGCGGCGAAGAATTTTGCGTGCTGCTCTCTGAGGTCGTCGACTCGCCAACCGCGCTGTCGATTGCCGAGCGGCTGCGGGCCGCGCTTGACCGCCTGGGCATCAGTAACCCGATCCACACTCCCTATGCCGATCGGTCCAAGGGAGAGATGCTCGCGGGCAGCCGGAACCCGGATCTACTGGGCCGGTATGCTGGCGAGACGGTCTCCTGCGCGCACCCGGAGGCCGGCCGCTACATCGGCGCGCGCCCGGGCAATTGTGGCTACTGCTTTCCGTGTCTCATCCGACGCGGCGCGCTCCACGCCGTTGGCGCCGATCGCGCGGACGACTATCTCTGGGATGTCACCAGCGACATGTCGCTGTTCGAGGGGACAAGCGCGCGCGGCCACGATGCGCGGGCGCTGTTCATCGCGCTGCAGTCCTGGGCCGACCCGCTGCGCGACCCGACTCTGGCCCCGCTCGTCGCTGGCCCGCTGCCGCCAGGCGTCGACATCCGGACAGCGGCACGCGTGTATGAGCAGGGCCTGGCCGAGCTGCGGGCCTGGCTGGTGGCGCGGTCGAGCGGGGAGGTGCGGCAGTTTGCCGGCCTGGAGGACGACTGATGCCGCCATTCGTCGACAGCCACTGCCACGTGTTTCAGTACCGCGACCCTGAAGCGGTCCTGGCGCCGCTGGAAGCAAGCGACACGATTGTCGTCGCGATGACTGAGGCGCCGTCGGTCTATGAGCGCCTGCGCCACCGGGCTCGCGCCCACGCCAAGGTGCGGCTGGCGCTCGGCGTCCACCCGTTGCTGGTACACCGCTTTCCCGCGCTGGAGTGGGAGCTGTTTCGCCGCTACCTCGAAACGACATCGTACATCGGCGAGGTCGGGCTGGACTTCTCTCGCGCCGGCCGGGCCACGCGTGCTGTCCAGGAGATTGCGTTTCGGAAGGTGCTGGCGGCCGTTGGCGGCCGTGCCAAGCTGCTCTCGCTGCATAGCCGCGGCGCCGAGACAGCGGTGCTGGAGCACCTCCAGCAAGCGGCGGTCGGGCCATGCATCTGGCACTGGTATTCCGGGTCTCTCGCGACGCTCGACGCGCTGCTCGCGGATGGTCACGCGGTATCGATCAACCCGGCGATGCTGCAGAGCAGCCGCGGCAAACAGGTGATCGCCCGCGTCCCACCGCAGCAGGCGCTGGTCGAGACCGATGGTCCGTACGCACGTATCGGCGGACAGCCAGCAGTTCCGACCGATGTTCGACGGGTCTATGATTACCTCGCCGCACTCTGGCAAGAACCGTTGGAAGTGGTGAGAGGGCGCGTCTACGGCACCTTTCGCGCTCTGCTTGGCCGCGGCGATGCCGACCGAGAGAATTGACCCTAAACATGTTTCCCCAGAAGGGACTTTGATTATGACAAGTGAGCAAACGGGACTGATCATCCTTCCGCCGCAGATCGCTGCGCTCGCGCCGCGCGTGACCGATCAGTGGCTCGATCAGCATCCAGCGACCAACTACCTCAGGCGCTACGCCGGCCACGCGGAGCGCACGATGCGCAGCGCGCTGAATGCCCTGGCGGGCTTCTGGGGTGTCCCTGAGGTGCGCGACGATGCCGGGCGCGATATGCGGTATCTGTTTGTCCCCTGGGAGGAGCTGCGCCGCGAGGACACCATGCGGCTCTACGAGCTGATCAACACCTGTGTCCACGCGGACCAGGACGACGTGGACGTCGATGCCGGCGGCGAGCGCGGCCCAACGGAAGCGCCCCGCCGGCTGTCGTTCACGACCGCGAACAAATATCGCGCGGCCCTGCGCGGGGTGCTTGGGGAGTGCTTTCAGCTCGGGCTGATGAACGGCGACGACTACCAGCGCGCGATCAAGATTCCAACGTTCCGTGGCGAAGCCGAGCCCAAAGGACGGCGGATCGAAGCCGACGAGATCGAGGCGCTGCTCCAGTTGTGTGCGCAGGACCCTGGGCCGCTCGGCCGGCGCGACCAGGCTATGGTCGCGGTGCTGTACTCGACCGGCGTGCGCCGGAGTGAGCTGAGCGAGTTCAATGTCGAGGACTACAACACCAAAAAGCACACGCTCAAGGTGCGCCGCGGCAAGGGCAACGTCGGGCGGACCGTGTACGTTGTCGGCGGCGCCATCGAGGCGCTCGAGCGCTGGATCGCGGTGCGCAACGAGGCGATTGGCCTGGAGCCGAAAAGGCCGCACCCGCTGTTCGTCAGCATCCGCAAGGGTGGACACATCACGAAGCGCCGGCTGACACCGGGCGGCGTGCGCGACGCGCTGGTCGAGCGCGTAAAGGCGGCAATGACCGATCCACTGGCTCCCCACGATTTCCGGCGGACATTCATCAGCGATCTGCTCGAGGCCGGCGAGGACCTGTCCGTGGCGCAAAAGATGGCGGGACACGCTGACATCCGCACGACCGCGAAGTATGACCACCGCGGCGAGAAGGCAAAGGAACGGGCTGCCTCCAGGCTTCGCGTTCCGGAGATCGCGCCGCCGACCACCATCCCGACGCCGGCAGCCGCGCGTGAGCGCTCGCGGGGTGGTGTACGACCGTCGACTTCAGGCGACACCGAGAACGGCCAATAATACGTGGAAGAGGCATATATGCAGACCACCACACGAGCAGGCGCTACACAATCGCTCGTCCATCCCCAGCTTCCGCTGATTCCGGGCTTTCACTGGAAGCGTATCCGTGAGGACGAAAATCGCCAGGGCGGCCTGGAGGCAACCACGTTGCTCATGGCTCCTGGCGAGCGGGCCGCGATGGTGACCGTCGTGCTCTACCCCGACCACCTTGTGCTGCGCCACCTTCTTGTGGACTCAGGTTTCTACACCCGCGGCCACAGCTATCGCGCTCAGGGGCTGGGCTCGAAGATCGGCGCGGTCATCCTGGCAGCCTACGGCCATCTGCCTATCGACGTCTGGTTCGACCCCGACCAGGACGACCCTGGCCTGACTGCTGAGCAGCTCCGCACCTGGGCCGAGCGGCACGGCTTCGGCCCGCACCCCGATCCCGAGAAGCCGCACTGGATGCGCCGGCCGGCGCAGATAGAGCCGCCGCTATAATTTGGGCTGTTGAAACAAGGAACGGAAGGAGTACATCATATGGCAGCACGCACCATGAGCGCCGCGGAGTGGATGAACGTCTTTCCGAGGTGGCCGAAACGGCGCGAGCTTGGGATAAGCGCAAGCGACCTCGCGGCCACGAAATATACCGATGTGTTTACCGTGGTTATGACGCCCGAGCGCTGGGAGCAGGACCCACCGCTACCCGAGGGAACCGAGGCCGAGGTCAAGCGGGCGGTCGGCCACTGGCTCCTGACTGATTTCGCAATCGAATGCCCGGCCTCTGGATACCAGATCACCTATGACCGCCTGAACGAGCCAGACTGGTTTTATCATCTCCTCGAAAAAACCTGGTTCTACGATCCGACCGACTTCCTGGATGCGTATGAGGCCGCGCGGGCATTGGCGTGGCCTGACGCGCCGGCTGAGGCGCGATTCCGGGCCACGGAGCGCCAGCTTGGCGAGCGGCCCAGCCGCATCCCACTTGTCTTTGCGCCGTCGCGTGTTACGGGAAGCTACCTCTACCTTCCTGGAAAGATGAAGGAGGACGAGCAGGTCGCATTCGCTGCGTTTCTTGCCGCCCGCGGCTACTATGCCGGGCATCCGTGAACGAGCTGTGAAGCGCATCGCACAGCCGCGGGCGCTGCCAGCGCCGAGATGGTCACTGCTGGCGACATGAATCATTTTCTGGGATAGGTTGCGATCCTGTGCGAAACAGGCGACAATATCCGAATCAACACAGGGGCGGGGAAACGTTATGGTCGGCCGCAGCAGTGGGGATCTGAAGATACCAATGAGTAGCGCTAGGTCAACACAGTCGCTAGAGATGAGCCTGCCAGCCTTCTCCGTCCGCCAGTCGGACGATGGGATCTGGCTCCTTGCCGTGCAGCTCGCGCCGGCCGACCAGGCGCGGCTCGACGCGGCGAGGCCCTCACCGCGCGATCTGTGCTGCCAGGCCCAGCATGCGCTCGCGCAGGCTCAGTACGGCTCGCGGATCTACCCCGAGCGCACTGCTGTTGATGTGTATATCAGCGATACCCCAGGGGTGCTCGACGGTCCGTCAGTGCTGCTTGACGGCCCTGCCGCGCTCTGGTTTGTCAGCCATGCGCAGCCAGCGGATGTACGCGCGTTCCTGCAAACTGCGAAGCGCCTGATCATCACACGTCTTCCATGCGAAACACACCACGCGGCATGAAGCGTGGTGTGTGCGCCTTCTGATCGCTCAGCAGGCGATGGCGGCGACGTCACCAATCAGGCAGCGCTGTGCCTCGTGGAGCGCGCTCGCCGCGCTCGAACAGCTAAGAAGCTGTCTGAAAAGGGTGGCGGTCAGGACAAAGAGTAGTGTACATTTGGGGTATGAAGACACAAACATACCCTACCGATTTGGCTGACCGCCACTGGGATTGTATCAAAGATCTGGTTCCTTGCGCTAAAGCCGGTGGTCGGCCACGCAGCCTGGACATGCGTCAGGTCATCAATGCGATCCTGTATATTCTGGTAACTGGCGCCCAATGGCGCATGCTGCCCAAAGATTACCCGAACTGGAAAAGTGTCTACCATTATTTTCGTATTTGGCGCGATGACGGGACGTGGCAGCGCATCCACGATAGCTTGCGGGCAGACGTGCGTCGCCGCGCTGGTCATCACAAACATCCGACGGCAGGCTGTCTGGACAGCCAAAGTGTCAAAACCACAAGCGTGGGCGGCGAGCGCGGCTTTGACAACGGCAAGATGGTGAAGGGTCGCAAACGCCACCTGCTGGTTGACACGCTCGGTCTGGTGCTGGCGGTGGTCGTCACGGCTGCCTCGATTTCTGATGCCAAAGGTGCGCGCAAGCTGTTCAAGAGAATGGGCGGAGCGTGCAAGAAGTTGCGTCGTATCTGGGTTGATGGCACCTATCGCGGCAAGCTGCTTAACTGGGTGAGCGAGCATTGTTGGTTTGTCCTTGACCCAGTGATGCGTTCTTCTGAGCAAAAAGGCTTTGTGCTGCTCAAGCGGCGCTGGGTGGTTGAGCGAACATTCGCGTGGTTGACCCAATGTCGGCGCTTAGGCAAAGACTATGAGCGATTACCAGCGGGCAGCGAAGCGATGATCTACCTTGCAATGATACGGCTGATGATTCGCCGCTTGGCGCCCTGATGCTTTTCCGACAGTTTCTAAGAACCTCGCCGCAGACGCGGCCGGCCGTGTCGGTGATCAGCGCCGAAAACGCTTTGGGCCCGGCCCGCCGGACTGTGATCGTGGCGCTGCCGTAAGTCCCGCTCACGTAATAGGTCGCGATCGGCAGCGTCGCAAGCGCCGCGCACCAGTCGCCGCGCCAGCACGGCAGATCCTCTGGCGGCTCCTGGTCGGGGCGGCCGCAGAGATACAGGAACACCCGCCACCCGGCCCACAGCAACTCCAGGTCGTGGAATTCTGCCATGCGCTCGATATAAGCCACAAACGGCAGCTCGGGCTCCAGCGTGAATACATCCCCGATCAGCGCCTCGCCTTCGCGCGCAATGGCGAAGAAGCGCGTTGGTGGCTCCGCGCGAATCAGGCTGCTCGCGATCCGGTAGCTCTGGCCGTCGCCAGGATAAAAGCCCACCGGCTCCAAGACCGTGGGAAGAAGCGCGCTGATGTTCGTAGTCGGTAGCTGCTGCTGCATCGTCATATCCCCCATCCTCTCCGTATCAAACGCTGGAATCCGCCAAACTATCATGATCTATGATACACGTAAAAGTGTAAAATGTCAAGAGCCAAATGCCGGCGCCGCCGGCAGCGTGAGGAGTGAAAATCGAGGATTTTTATAGCAGGTTTTTTAGTGTTTTTTCGTCCCAAATTTGCCGGCGCGGCGTGTCGCTCCGGGTGTGCAGACGGTAAGCGCCCACGAACGGAGATCAGAACCAGTGCAATTAGGCTGGCAAGAGTCTTCCCTTATGGATTATGGCTGTTGAATTCACGAATCGTTTCCGCACCCTGTATTGAGTAGACCTTATTCAGAATTGTGACTTAAACCGTATCTTTGCCGCGATGGCAGGCTTATGCTTCAAGTTTGGCTTGGCAAAGTTATGGTTTGTATCCGCTATCGCTTATGTTTTTACGCTCTATCGAATATGTGTTGTGATTGATATGCCGTAAAAAGGCGACGGCAAGGTTATACTTGCAGGTCGTAACACGGCAAGGTTATCTTTGCAATTCATTCGTTCCCGTGTGAAGTTGCGGCTCGCGAAACCGCTTTTCATTGGCTATGACGGCTAGAATAGCCGCTTTTGCGGCAAAGTTATGGTTGTAGACGCCGCAAGATTATGGCTTAAGTCACACAGAATAACGGAGCAAAACCGCATTCCGCCGCATCAGGAAGCGAAATAACGCCGTCAAATTGCGAATTGCGTTTTATGGCATCAGGAGATACCGCTGGCGAACCTCGAACCAGAGCCACGCTGCGGTTTTCGGATCGTCTTTTGTCTCAGAACCGTGTTGCGTGCGTCCTGAGTCGATAGGCGAGGTCGTCCCAGCCCATCTCAGCAAATGGTACATGCCCCGTGTAGGGGAGTACGAGCCATCTGAGGGAAGGGCGCTCATGGCAAGTTCGCCAGCAGTTACCCCTGGCCTGCGGCCTGCCACCAGGAATGAAAATGGCTATACTGGAGCCGCGACGTTGCCAGCAGCAGAGGTCGGTTGATTCTCGTGCCCTGAGCCGGTCAGCAGTTGGACCTGGGTGTCGTGAGGCATCACCAGTTGTTGCACCCCACGTGGGTAGCACGCAGGAGAGTATCTCTCTGTAAGCAGACACCCCGCTGGCGCTCGCACGGATCGTCTCGAGTGTGCAGGAGGTATCTCATGCAGGTGCTCTATCCTTGCTGCTGTGGGCTGGATATTCACAAGAAGTTTGTGGTTGCCTGTGTGCTGACCACGAGCGCTGACGGCTCTGTCCAGAAGGAGACACGAACCTTCTCCACCATGACCAACGACCTGCTCAGCATGGTGGACTGGTTGCACTCGCTCGGCTGTACCCACATTGCTATGGAAAGCACCAGTGCCTATTGGCGCCCGGTGTATAACCTCCTGGAGGGCCTGTTCGAGCTGCTGGTCGGCAATGCCTACCATATGAAGACGGTTCCCGGACGCAAGACCGACGTGAAAGATGCTGAGTGGATTGCCGAGCTCTTGCGCCATGGGCTCATCCGTGGCAGCTTCATTCCCTCACCTGAGCAGCGCCATCTCCGCGACCTGACGCGTTATCGTACCCATCTGGTTGAGGAACGGGCGCGTATCACCAACCGGTTACAGGCGGTGCTGGAAGATGCCAACGTCAAGTTGGCGTCGGTCGTGACCGATATCCGTGGTGCATCGGCACGGGCGATTCTCCAAGCTCTGGTCGCTGGTGAAACTGATCCCAGCACCCTTGCAGAACTGGCTCGGGGTCGGCTGCGCTCAAAACGCGAGCTGCTAGCCCAGGCGGTGATCGGGCACTTCACAGCGCATCATGCCTTCTTGATCAGCGAGCAGCTGAGTCATCTCGACTATCTGGATGAGGCGATGGAGCGAGTGAGCAGCGAAATCGAGAAGCGGCTGCAAGACGATCGATCTGCAATTGAACTGCTCGATACGGTCCCCGGCATCAGTCAACGAGCGGCAGAAATTCTGCTTGCTGAGCTCGGCACGGATCTGAGCCGGTTTCCAAGCGCCAAGCACTTGGCCTCGTGGGCCGGCATGTGTCCGGGCAACAAGGAGAGTGGCGGCAAGCGCCTGAGTGGGAAAACCCGACACGGCAACAGCTGGCTGCGCCAAGTGTTGATCGAAATCGCCCATGTCGCCTCCAAGACCAAAGACACCTACTTGGCGGCCCAGTACCGGCGGATCGCGGCTAGACGGGGCAAGAAGCGGGCATTGATTGCGCTTGGGCATACCATTTTGGTGATCATCTACCACATTCTGACGCGACGCGAGCCCTATCGAGAGTTGGGAGTGAGCTACTTTGATGAACTGGATCGGCAGCGGGTAGAGCAGCGGTTGGTGCGACGGCTGGAGCGCCTGGGCTACACGGTAAGCCTCCAACCTGCTGCTCTCGGTTCCAAACTGGCAGCCTGACGAACCGCCATTTTCAGGAGGGTATCTCAGGAAGCCCAAACCCGTCTATTCTGAATGTTAACTGGCAGTTTGCATATTCAGTGAACGATGCTCCTGGCCAGTCTCCATACTGGGCCTCAATACCCGACGACTTGTTGGCCTCCCTCGAACACCATGCGAGCCGGGCCCTGCCAGCTCCGGCCCTCAGCCTCGCGGCGCGCCAGCGCGGCGACGGCTTCCGCGCGCCTGTCCTCAGGAATGTGTTCAATGCGCTCGCGCAAGATAGGCAGTGAGCGGTCTGAGACCACCGGCACCAGCGCCGACAGCGCGTCAATGTAGACCTCCGGCCGCCGCGCGGCAAGCATGGCATGCATCACGCGGCCCAGCAGGCGCTTCGGGACGCGCGGCAGCAACTGGCGGAACGCTTTCCCCCGCCGCGCCTCGTTGGGGATGGCCCCCGCCGCCGCAAGCAGCTCATCCCAGAGCGCGCCGGGAGTGTGACCGGCGGCGCGTTCGAGCGCCGCAATACGCTTGACGTCGCTCGTTAGCTCGCTGATCGCGGCCAGCTCGGCCTCGAACCAGCGCCGGTGCGTCGTGGCGTCCCCCGCGGCGGCGGCCATCAATCCATACGCGACCGTGCGATGTTCTGCGGGAAGCTGGTTGATCGCGAACTCCGCATGGTTGCGCTCCTCGGCGCTGGCGAGGCGTGGGTGCAGCAGCGCCAGGCCGCGCGAGCGCGCCTCGGCTGGAGCGCCCAGCGCGACCTGGAGCAGCGCCGACGCCAATGTGGGCTGCCTGGCCAGGTCGTCGAGTAGTGCTTGATGCGCGGCATCATCGGGTGCGCCGATAAGCTGGGTGAAACGACTGGTGAGCGATGGGGTCACCGAGCGTGCCATAGAATTAAGGCTCCTTTGAACGTCTTTCAGGATCTGGAGACGCGGCAGCGCTACGGCGTTGGTGTGGCTGGCGCAGCGTTGAACTGGGCGGCCAGCGTGACGGCCCGGAGCCACTCCTTGCGTGTTCTGGACGGTGGCGGTCATGCCGCCGTCGAGCCCGATCGTGAGTATCCTGCCGTGATACGACAGCAGTGCCGGGGTGCAGCTCGGCTTTCGTTTGGGGGTGATGCGGATGATCATTCCCATATTGAGAGCACCGCCCTGATTGAACACGACCAGGTAGTGCAGGCGCAGCGGCTCGCCAAAAGCGTCCAGCGGCCCGCTGGGCAGCGTCGTGAGCGACGGGTCATGCTAGCTCCTCTGCGGCGCACACGTGCGCGAGCGGCGCGCCCGTATAGGCGGCGAGGCAGCGCGGACAGGCGCGATAGCCCGCCGCTTCTGCCAGATAGCGCGCGAAGCGCTGCGCCGGCTCGTCGTGCTCACGCTCTGGCCGGTGCTGGCGAGCGTAGAGATAGTCGGCGGCGCCGATGATCAGGTGGGACTCAGCGCTACTAGGCGCGCGGCGCTCGGGCAGCGGCTGGCCTGCATGGAGCGCTTGAAAATCCGCGTCGACTTCGCCGCGCTGGAACGCCAGCAGCGTGTCCGCAGCGGTATCGAGCGCCTCGATCAGCGGGGCGAGGGTTGAAGGTGTCTGGCCGGCGCGCCAGGCCGGGTAGTCCGCGCCCAGAAGCGCCAGCGCGGGCTGCTCGGCGACGCATGTTACGGCACAGGTTTTGACGATAGGGTGATACAGTGACGGTAGTGTTGAGGGTACGCTGTCCATGGGCGTCACCTGCTTGACAAACGTATCATAACCGCTTATATCATATCATCTTGTGATACTTATGTCAAGTAGCGAAGAAGTGTGGAGGCTGGTAGTAGTTGCTTCGCGGCGGCACGTGCCGCCGCATCGACGTCGAGGTCTCGTGCTATCATAGTCATGCACGACTGAGATGCCTCAGAACATCATAAGGACAGACATGTGAACGGATCGCAGATCGAGACGACGATCGAGCGTTTGCGGGCTCTCCTGGCTGAGGCCCGTGCTGAGACGACGCCTGCTGAGCCGCAGGCGGCCGCTGAGCGCCTGGCGGCGATCGACACCGGGCTTGAGGGCCTGGCAGGTGAGTACCAGGCGCTGATAGCGGGATATGAAGCGCAGATTCGCGAGCGGGAGCGCGTGGAGGCCGATCTGCCCGCCCGCTCGGTCCTGATGCGCCAGGTGGTCAATCACGCCCCGATCGTGTTTTGCATGATTGATCAGGATGGCGTCTTTTCTCTGTGCGAGGGCGCTACCGCGAACGCGCTGGGCCTGGATCTGAGCACGCTGGTCGGGCGATCCGCATTTGAGATGTTTGCCTCCTGTACGGCGGAACTGGACTATCTCCGACGCGCGCTCTCTGGGGAAACGATGCACTGGACCGCCGCCTACCTGAGCGGCTTCGCGGAGGTCTGGCTCATCCCACTGCGCGAGAATGAGGCGATGAAGGGCGTAGTCGCGATGGGAATTGACATCACTGATCGCGTGCGCGCCGAGCAGCAGTTGCGCGAGCGGGACGTGCTCGTTCGCCAGGTGGTCGACCATGCGCCGATCATCCTGTTTGCCCTCAATCACGAGGGTCGCATCACCTTCACTGACGGCAAGGGGCTGGCGCTGATTGGCGAGCGGCCCGGCGAGACGGTGGGCCGTTCCATTTTTGAGGTCCGCCAGCACGACGCGGTCGAGCTGGATGCGGTGCGGCGCGCGCTGGGCGGGCAGAGTGCGGAGTGGGTCTCTCCCGAGCCGCCGTACTTCGACTCGCGCATCACGCCGATTGCTGACGGCACGGGGCAGGTGGCCGGAGCCATCGGCGTGGGAATCGACATCACTGATCGCGTAGTGGCCGAGCGAAAGTTGCGCGATGCCGAGCTGCGACTGAGCGAACTGATCAAGCACGCTCCGATCGTCTTGTTCGCTGCCGATCGAGACGGGATCATCACGCTCTCGCAGGGCCGCGGCCTGGAATTGCTCGGCGAGGCGCCGGGGCAGACCGTCGGCCAGAATATCTTTGAGCTGTGGGCGCCGTACCCCGGCGCGGTCGAGCGGCTGCGGCAGGCGTTCGACGGTGCGGAGGTCGCCTGGGTGAGCGATGATCCTCCGTACTTCGACTCGTACCTCGTTCCCATCCGCGACGCGTCCGGGCAGGTCAGGGGCGTGCTCGGCATCGGCGTTGACATCACCGACCGCGTGCGCGTCGAGGCCGAGCGGCGCGAGCTGGACCGGCGGCTGCTGGAGACGCAAAAGCTAGAAAGCCTGGGGATGCTCGCCGGCGGCATCGCCCATGATTTTAACAACTTGCTCCAGAGTATTCTGGGAAATGTCGAGAGCGCGCTGGATGAGGGGGCGCCGAGCGACCCGGTTCGCGAGAGCCTGACGCGCGTGCGTATGATTACCCGCCGCGGCGCCGATCTGACCCGCCAACTCCTGGCCTACGCCGGCACCGGACCCTGGTCGGTCGAGGTTCTGGATATGAACGCGGTGGTGCGCGATGGGATCGAGATCCTGAAGGTCTCCGCCACCAGGGCGATCTCGCTGACGGTGCGGCTCGCCGGCGAGGTTCTGCCCGTCGAGGGCGACGCGACCCAGATCCAGCAGATGTTGATCAATTTGGTGATGAACGCCGCCGATGCGATCGAGGGGCCCGAAGGCGCGATCGTCGTCACGACCGGGCAGCACGTTTTTGATGCGGCCGACCTGGCTGAGCCGGACCTGGTGATCGCTCCGCCCGCCACGGGCGACTACGCGACCTTGACCGTCTCGGACACCGGCCCGGGAATGGATGTGGCAACGCGCGCGCGGATCTTCGAGCCGTTCTTTACCACCAAGGCCACTGGGCGCGGGCTGGGTCTGGCCGCCGTTCAGGGTATCCTGCGTGGTCACGGTGGCGGCGTGGGGCTCACCACGGCACCGGCGCAGGGCACGACCTTTACCGTCTATCTCCCGATAACCACGAAGCCCATTGCGTCGCGACCGGAACACGCGGAGCCGGCTCCTGTGCTGAGCACACCGCGCGCAGCGGCCCCGACGCGATGGACCGGCAGCGGCACGGTGCTGGTCGTCGACGATGACACGGCGGTGCGCGACGCGGCGGCGCGCACTCTCCGGCGGCTCGGCTTTACGACCATGAGCGCCTCGAATGGTCGCGCGGCACTCGATGTGTTCCAGGCGCACCAGGATGAGATTACATGCGTGCTGCTTGACCGCATGATGCCGAAGATGGACGGTGTTACTGCTGCCCGGGAGCTGCGGAGCGTCGCTCCCGAACTTTGCATTATCATGATGACCGGCTACAACGAGGCAGAGGTTGTGGCCGCCATCGAGCCGGGGCTGGTGAACAGCATCCTGTATAAGCCATTTTCGGTGGAGCAGCTTCGGGAGGAGCTGCGCAAGTGTCTGGACCCCAGCTCAGTTACTGAGCTAACATGACCGGCATCCGCGCGAAGAGCGCGCCTGATGGGGTCACCGTAGGAAAAAGGGAAATGTGTACGCTAACAGCCAGCAGATGGCTCCGCAAAGCCATCCTCTGATTGATCATTTGTTCGGAGTTGAATACCCATCTCCACTGCAAGCAAGGAAGGCTTTCTGATGCGGCACCTGATCCTTAGCGTACGATTTTCCCGGTTTTATGATGCTGTTGGCGAACCTCAAACAGGAACCACGCTGCGCTTTTCGGGTCGTCTTTGTCTCAGAACCGCGTTGCGTGCGTCCTGAGCCACCTGGCGAGGTCATCCCAGCCCTTCTCCGCAAAATAGCAGGAACCCCGTGTGGGGAGTACGAGCGATTTGACAGAAGAACGCTGACACGAAGTTCGCCAACAGCATCTTTTATACAGTAGGCCCAGTACGCGCTCGCGCCATCGGAGGTCGGCTTCTGGCGCTCGTCACCGCGCGGCTGAAGCCGGCCTGCATTGAGCAGAGTAGGTGTTGGAGGCAGGGACAGAGAAATATGCTGATGAGTCATTGGGGGTACTGATGCGGCGACCGAGTGCGATCCTCCACGAGTATGTGCCCGTGCTCGAAGTGACGGACCCAACCATCTTGACCATGCTGCTCGCCGATCCCGCCACTGCGGATCAGGTGGTACGCCTATCGGATCACGTCGTCGTCGTGCAACCGGCGGCACTTGATGCTGTCCTGGCGCGGCTCCGCACACTGGGACAGACTCCGAAGATTGTCCAGGGGGGATCTGATGGCGCGCGAACGGGTTTTTGACGACGTGCTATACTCTGTCCGCTCGCCCGCCGCGCTGGCCGGGATGGCGGCCACATGGGGAGGAACTGCGGCAACGACCGCGTGGGACATGATCAGCGCGATTCGCGCGGGACTGGACGACCCGACACGTATTCAGGCTGTGGTTGCTTCCTTGAGCGCTCGCGAACAGGCGGCCCTCGCCATCCTGAAGCGGCTGGGGGGCACGGCGGAGGCCGGCGCGCTTGCGCTGGCGCTTCTCGTGGCTGGATTCCCCTGCGCGCCACCGACGGGCCTCTCCATCAGCCCGGACCTCGCGGACATGATACAGCGCGGGCTGGTCCTTCGCGACAGCAGTTACGAACCCTTCTCCTCCGAAACGCGCTATGACCCATGCCGTCTCTTCGCGGACCATCGGCTGCTCACGACGATCGATGCCATACCGCTGGTGCCGCTGGCGATCACGCCAGTCCCCGCACCCGCCGTCACCATGCTACGGCACCCTGCCCGCGTCGTGCTGGACATCCTGGCGGTGCTCCAGACCGTCGATCGCCAGGGCGGGCTGTCGCTAACCCAGCAGGGCACGGTGCGGGTCGCGGACCAGCGGCGGCTCACGCAGGCGCTGGGCTGGGACGACCAGCCGCCCTTCTCCGGCGCGCTCGCGCTCCTGATCCACGTGCTCTGGATAGGTGGGTTGCTGACACGCCCACGAACAGCCTTGGTAGTCCATCCCGATGCGGATCGGCTGCTCCGCCAATCCGATGCTGCCCTCATCCACCGCCTCGTGCCGCCCTGGATCGACGCAAGCGACTGGTATGAAGGGCCGGGCCTGAACCATCCCGCTACGACGCGCGGCCGGCTCGCCGTTGTCACCGCGCTCACGGCGCTGCCGCCCGGTGACGACTTCTTCGCGCTCGACGCCTTCAGCCAGGTGCTGTTCGCGCGGATCGGGGAGCGCTTCGCGCTCGCGGGCACACCGCAGCTCCCGCGTCTGCGGCGGAGTGTGTACGACGACCCGCCGCCCACAGCCGAGGCTTGGCTGGCGCATCTACGAGCACGCTGGGCCGCCCATGAGCAGGCGTGGATCGGGCGCGTGTTCTCGACGTGGCTCGCCTTCCTCGGCTTGGTCGAGCTGGGTCTGGAAGACGGCATGCCGGTCACGTTTCGGCTCACTCCGCTCGGCCGCGCCATCTTCCAACTGACGCCGGCGGCGAGTGGTGCGGCGCCAGTTCCGCCGGCGCCGGCCTGGGTAGTCCAGCCAAACTTCGAGATCGTCACCTATCTGGAGCGAGCGCGTGGCGAGCAGCTCGCGCTAATCGAACACTACGGCGAGCGACTCCAGGTGGACGCCCACACCGCGCGCCACCGGCTCACACACGAGTCGGTCTATCA
>LJCR01001499.1 GCA_001399705.1 Kouleothrix aurantiaca | reverse complement strand
GGGGGTTACAGGTTGCAGGTTTGGAGGTTGCAGGTTGAGGGCGACGAATGACGAATGACGATGGACGAATGAAAGAATGGACCGCAAAGGTCGCAAAGGGCCCGGAGGGTTACAGGTTGCAGGGTTGAAGGTTGAAAGGTAGCAGGTTCAAGGGTTCTGCGGCTCTGTGGTTCAGTGCTAACTGCCACCTGCCTGCTGCTGACCGACAACGACGACCGGCCACGAACGTGTCGTCAGTGGTCGGTCGTCCGTCGTCGTTCTTCCTACGCCGCCCGCGCCATCGTCGTAAGCACGCGCACGATGATCGCCCAGGCGACAACGTGCATCAGCATCAGCGCTGCCACCGCGCCGACGCTTGCGCCGGGCATGCCGCCATTCAGCAGCAGCAGGTCGGGGATGAGCGAAACCACCAGCACGCCAATTGCGATGCGCTGAAACAGTGTGATCGGGCGGCGCGCAAAGCGTCCCAGCAGCGCAAACACAATCACCGCGCCAAGCCCGCCAATGATCGTGAACACAAAATCGGCATCGCCACGCTGAGCGGCATGAAGGCTGGGTCGGGCTGGAGCGCGGCCACGGCAACAAAGCGAATGATCACATTTGCGATCACGGCTGCGGCGATGGCGGGCGGGCCGGCCCACAGCAGGCGGCGAAAATCGACACGTTCGGCGGCTGGGGCGGCCTGAGCAGCAGAAACCATTGGGCAGTCCTTTCCTCGGAAGCTGGCCTGTGCCAGCCTGTGCGCCCGAGCATAGCAGCATTGGGCGCGCCTGAGAATGGCAGAAGCTGCCCGTGCTATGTCATTTTCTGCTGCTCGCGGAACACCTGCGGGGCCAGGCCGCTCGCGCGCTTGAAGGCCTTGCTGAAGTGGAACATGTCGGCGTAGCCCAGCGCGGCGGCGATCTCGGTTACCGACAGGCTGGTGTATTGCAGGTAGCGCTTGGCCTCGATCAGCAGCCGCTCGGCGATCAGCTGCTTGGTGGGCTTGCCAAGAATGCTGCTGAGCGCTTTGGAAAGACGCACCGGCGCAATGCCCAGCGCGCCCGCGTAGAACTCGACATCGTGGTGGCGGGTGAACTCGGCTTCGAGCTGGGCCATGAACTGCTGGTAGATGCGGTAATTATCGCCCGGCGCTTCGGCGGCGGTGAGCGCGCGCCGGTAAATGCGCTCGATGCGGATGATCAGCGCGGCGAGCAGGTGGCGCAGCGCCATGCCCTGCTGAAACGCCGCCGGCTGGGCGTATTCCTGCTCGAACAGCTCCAGCATCGGCCGCAGCTCGGCCAGCGCCGATGGCGTGAGCGCCAGCGTTTGCCACGCGCCAAGCTGGTTGAACAGCGTGGCATGGTAGTTCCAGCTTGGGCTGATCAGGCTGGCGGGCAGGAAGTCGTCGGTGAAGCGCACGATCCAGGCGTGCAGCTCGGCGCCAGCCTCGACCATGTGCACCTGCCCGCGCGCGATCAGCGCCAGCATCGGGCCGGCCAGCTCGGTCACCTGCCCGTCGATGCTGTGGTGCCAGCGGCCCGACTCGATGACGATCAGCTCCTGGTAGTTGTGGCGGTGCGGCGGGTCGGCCCAGGGCGTGGGCAGTGTATCGCCAACCAGGCGCTCAAGCGAACACGCAGCCGGCTGATCGGCGCTGTGGCTGGCGAGATCGACATAATCGATCGTTTCGCGCGTCACGGTTGCACGGCCTGCGCGCAGGCCTCGAGCGTCGCGCAGCGGCAATCGAGTGTCGCGGCCAGGCGCCCGCGC
>LJCR01001498.1 GCA_001399705.1 Kouleothrix aurantiaca | reverse complement strand
GACGATCTCGAGCATTCCACTGGTTCTGCAAAAACCAGGAACCGAGAACCGGGAACCCATTTCGTCCGCCGATGATGGTATTGTTCCCGAAACCATCCCCGCTTCGGTCGAAGTGCGCGGCGAGGTCTACATGCGCATCGCCGATTTCGAGGCGCTGAACGAGCGCTTGGCCGAGGCCGGCGACCGGGTGGCCGCCAACCCGCGCAATGCCGCCGCCGGCTCGCTGCGCCAGAAGGACCCGGCCATCACCGCCAGCCGCGCGCTGCGCTTTTTCGCCTACGCGCCCGGCCCCAGCGAAGGCGTGGCGCTCAGCAGCCAGTGGCAAACGCCCGAATACTTCCGCGCGCTCGGCTTCCCCGTCAACCGTGATCGCCGCCGCTTCACCGACTTTGAGGACGTGATCGCCTATGCTCGCGAGTGGATGGCGCGCCGCGACCAGCTTGAGTATGAAGCTGACGGAATTGTCATCAAAGTTGACCGGTTTGGCCAGCAGCGCGAACTTGGTGTCGTCGGCCGCGACCCGCGCTGGGCCATTGCATTTAAATTCCCCGCGCGCGAAACTACCAGCCGCCTGCTCGATATCTCAATCACCGTCGGCCGCACGGGTGTGATTACGCCGGGCGCGGTGATCGAGCCGGTGAACCTTGGCGGCGTGATGGTGCGCAACGCCAGCCTGCACAACGCCGACTACATCGCCGAGCGCGACATCCGGATTGGCGATTATGTCACCGTCAAGCGCGCCGGCGACGTCATTCCCTACATCATCGGCCCGGTCGCCGACCGGCGCGACGGCAGCGAGCAGCCCTGGCACATGCCCGAGCGCTGCCCCGCCTGCGACACGCCACTTGAGCGCGCCGAGGGCGAGGTTGCCTGGCGCTGCCCGAACTTCGGCATCTGCCCGGCCCAGCTTGTGCGCCGCGTCGAGCATTTTGTGTCGCGCGGGGCGCTCGACATTGTGGGCATTGGCGAAAAACAGGCCCAGATGCTGGTCGAGCGCGGCATGATCAAGGACGTGGCCGACCTCTACACGCTTAACGCCGAGTCGTTTGCCGGCATGGATGGCTACGGCCCCAAGAAGATCGCAAACGTTCTCACCGGCATTGCCGACTCGCGTAGCCGCCCGCTGGCACGCCTGATCGTCGGCCTGGGCATCCGCTTCGTGGGCGAAGTCGCCGCGCAGGCGCTGGCCGGCGCATTCGGCTCACTCGACGCGCTTATGGCCGCCAGCGCCGAGCAGATCGACGATGTAGACGGCATTGGGCCAGTGGTGGCGGGCAGCGTGGCGCAGTTCTTCAGCCTGGAAGCCAACCGCGCGCTGGCGCACAAGCTGAAAGAGGTGGGCGTGCAAACCGACCAGCCGATTGTGGCAACGCGCCACAGCGACGCCCTGGCCGGCAGCTCGTTTGTTATCACCGGCACGCTGCCCAGCCTCACCCGCGAGCAGGCCGAGGAGCTGATCAAGTCGCACGGCGGCAAGATCGCCGGCAGTGTTTCCACGAAAACCAGCTACCTCGTCGCTGGCGAATCGGCCGGCAGCAAGCTCGCCAAAGCGCGCGAGCTGAACGTGATCATACTCGACGAAGCTGGCCTTCAGGCGCTGCTTGGCTCCGCCGCCGACGCACCCGCCGCAGAAGAACACCCTGCCGAAACCCCCGCAGAGCCGCCCGCGAATGGCCAGCTCAGCATGGATTTGTAGGCGACCAGGCCACGAAAGGGCGTATTGCTATACGCCCAGATCAAGAAGCGCAGAGC
>LJCR01001496.1 GCA_001399705.1 Kouleothrix aurantiaca | reverse complement strand
GTGCCGAAGTGGGAATATGCGCCGTAGACGGCGGGTGCTGGCGGCGCGTCGGGCATCGGCGCGAGCGTGCCATCGCCGGCGGTGCGAATGTTCAGATGTGTGCCAGCCAGGTGCGGCGAAGATGGGGCAGCTTGTACAGTTGTGAGCGGCGTTGCGCCGATGCTACAAAGAGCTAGCAGCCAGGCTAGCGTTCTGGCACGAACACGGTGCGTCCATTGTCTCATACACGCCTTTCTTTTCAACGACAGTGCGAGCGGCCGGCGCGCTCCTAGGCGGCCGGCGAACCATAGCGCTGCAATACGAAGGAAGGCGGGCAGAAATGCGATTGCAGTGCGCTATGCAGCTTCACACCATCTCTTGGAGACGGTGTCGCCTGCGTCGCGACTGCGCGATTATATCATAAGTTTGTCAGCTGTCTATCAGATGACGATCAGAGTGTTATGGAATGGTAAAGAGTGTGTGCGCAAGCGCTGCCGCAACAGCACAGGGCTAAAAGCCGATACGAGTGCTTGTAAGGCATTGGGGTGCGCTCGGCGCGCTATCGTCAGCGCCGCGAAGAGGTAGCAGAGCAAAGAATTTGAATTGTGTAAGCAAGGGTTGATGGTGAGCAAGCTATGAATACGATGCGCTATAGTATAGGATGGTTATTGTAACAAAGCGGCGTCTGGTTCCGAACCAGACGCCGATATCTTGTAGTGTGATTATGCGACGTTAGCGCGCAATCTCCTGTCTTCTGTCTCCTGAATACCGCCCTATCGCCCCCAGCTCAGGTAGAACTTGCGCTCTGGCCCAAAGGTCAGCACGCGCGGCGCGCTGCCGTCGGCGCGCATCGCCCACACCTGCCAGTCGGCGCTATTCTCCTTCGCCACATACGCGATCCACGCGCCATCGGGCGACCACACCGCATTGGTGTGCGGCCCGCTGCCTGCGGTGAGCTGCGCCCGCCCGCCACCGTTGCTGTTCATCACCGCAATCTGGCGCGCATTCAGGTTGCTTGCGCCGGGCGCGCTGGTGGTGAAGGCAATGCGCCGGCCATCGGGCGACCACGTTGCGCCGCTCTGGTCGGCGGCTTGCGGGCAGAACTGGCGCGGCTCGCCATTCGCTTCCAGCGGCGCGGCCCAGTAGTTGATCCAGCCGCTGCGGTGCGAACGAAACAGCAGCGCGCTACCGTCGGGCGCGATGGCGGGCACGCCAAAAGTGCGCCCGTAGTGGTAGTCGAACAGGTCGCTGTCGGTGGCGATCACGCGCTCGTCGCCGCCGCCCGGCGCGATGCTCACAATCTCGTGGTCGGTCCAGCCTTCGCTGAGGCGCACATACAGCACGCGCGCGCCGCCCGGCGTCTCCACCGGCGAAACCTCGTAAAGATCGTCGCCCGTCAGGCGCTGCGCCGCGCCATCCGCCACGCCCACTCGATAAATGTCGTAGCCGCCGCGCGTGTTCGCGGCCACCAGCAGGCTCTGCCCATCGCGCGCCCAGCTATAGCCCGCAATATGGTTGCCCAGGCGCGTAAGCTGGCGCTGGTGGCCAGTTTCCGCTTCCCACAGCCATAGCTCAGTCGCGCCGTTTGCCTCGGAAAGAAACGCGATCAGCCGGCCATCGGGCGAAAAGCTCTGCATCGGGCTGGCCAGAAACTGGAGCGCAATCGGCATGGTGGTGACACGACGCGGGAAACCGCCAGCCGCCGGCACTAGCCACAGCGCCAGCTCGCCGCCCAGGCTCGCCGCCACCAGCAGCTCGCGGCCATCGGGCGACCA
>LJCR01001497.1 GCA_001399705.1 Kouleothrix aurantiaca | reverse complement strand
TGCCATGCTCGCCGCGCTCCGGGCCAGCACCTGGTCGATCTCAAGCGAGCTGCTGGCGGTCTGTGCCGCGTCGAGCATCAGGGCGGTGCGCTGCTCCTGCGCCCGGATCTGCTGCACGCCGATGGCGGCGTACTGCGCGCCGAAACGGCCGGCGGCGTGGCGCAGGCATGCGTCGAGCTGGCCGATCCAGCGCACGAGCAGCGCTCCATCGCCGCCGGCATGCTCCCACATAAAGGGCAGCGCAGCTTCTTTGGCCAGCAGCAGCCCATGAATCACCTCGCCAATGGTGAAATGGCGCTGGAGCTGGGGCGGGGCGACGCTGGCCAGGCGCGCATCCAGCTGCTCCAACGATCCGCTCGCCAGCGCCTCGCCAATTGCGTCGAGCCGTTGCGCCATCCATGCTTCTAGGCGCTTCAGCGGGATCGTGCGGTAGCTGCTTGCGGGGATCTCGCACACCAACTTGGCCCAGGCGCGGGCCAGAGCTTGGCGATGGCAGGTGAGGAATGAGGCAAGGTCGGTGGCGATGGAGGCAAACTCTGTCGGCATAATGCAGTATATGCCCGGTGTATTCACGGCGACAGCAGCGCCACACCTCGCGTGGGTGCGTATGGGGCACAGAAACGCACCGCGAAGTCTGCGGCTAGTATATGCCTGCCTCGGGCTGGCAGCGTGGTGATTTGTTATCGCCGCCGGCAGATTCCGCAACCCGCCGCGCGAATAGGCAGCGGCCTGTGCTGCATGATAGCAGGTGTGGGGAACACTTTTCCTTTTTCATTGTGAACAAAGCCACAGCGATGGGAAGAAGTCCCTGGCCGAAGTGATCACCCGTATAGTATGCGTGGGCAGCGCAGCGCGCACCAGGTGGGCCGCGCGCGGGGCGCGGTTGGCCGGCGCGTTGCCACCCCTCTACCACTGATCGGCCAGGCGCTCCAGCATGGCCGCCTGAGCGGGATGGTAGGCACCCTGCCCGCACCACAGAACCTGCCCGGCCCGATCGACCAGCAGGACGGCGATGCTGGCAGCCGTAATGCCGAGCGCCTGCGTAATCTGCGCAACATCGGTATAGCTCGTCAGGGTGCGCTCGCGGATTGCCCGGTCGGGGGTGCCGGCGATCATGCCGCCGTCGATGAACGGGCGGGCCAGAGTATACACGCTCGGCACCAGCGCGATCTCATAGACCTGCAGGCCGCACTGCCGGGCAAGCAGCCTTTCGAGGAAGGGAAACCAGTCAGCCGCGAGCGCGTGCTGCGCGCTCTGGAAGATCAGCACCAGAACATTGCGCTCGCCGCCAAGGCCGGCCGGCAGAAGAAAGGTGCACCCGGCGAGGTTGCGCGCGCTGAGCGTCGGAAACAGCAAATTCGACTGTGCATCGTGCATCGAATTGCTCCTCACGGCCTGTGTGATCAGATCGCCAGCACGCCAGCCAGCTCGAGCAAGCTCACGTCGAGCGGCTTCTTGCCGGCGACCACCGCCGCAAGGGGCGTCGCCGCGATTGCGTTGTTGAGCATCCCGATCAGCACGCCATGCTCGCCGCGCGCCAGGCACGCCGTCGCGGCGGCGCCAAGCCGGGTTGCCAGCAGCCGATCGAATGCGCCAGGCGCGCCGCCGCGCTGCACATGGCCCAGCGTGGTGACGCGCAGATCGAACCCCAGCCGCTCGCGGTGCCGGTGGAAGTAGCGCGCCAGGCCGGCGGGGTTGTAGCGTGCGCCTTCGGCCACCACCAGCAGCGCGGGCGCTTTGCCGCGCTCGTAAGC
>LJCR01001495.1 GCA_001399705.1 Kouleothrix aurantiaca | reverse complement strand
GGAGTGAATAATCTCAGGCGTGTTCACTGTATCCCTTTCTAGCGCCGGCGGCTGGTGTGTGCGCGCCCGCCGCCGGCGACGGCTGATTATGCGGCTGCCTCCCATTCAGGCAGCCGGTGAAGGGCCTCGGCCAGATCCCGCACCGTCTCATCCTGCGACGGGCTCTGCTCGTCGCTGTAGCCGGCGATGAAGGCGTGCGCCGCCGGCGTCCCGATGTGGCTGGCGGCCGCGATCACCGCCAGGGAGGCGCTCGCCCGCCAGTTGCCTCGCGCGGCAAGCGCCGCGTCCAGCACCTCATTCCAGTCGCCGGCAACCCCGTCCGGAATGGTCAGGTCGAACTCAACGGGGATATCGGTGTCGATGCGGCTCGTCCAGCCGCTCGGTCCAGGCTCCACGCGCACGTTGCCGATGAGGATGGCTTCGCCCAAGATGGGCTCAATCATCACCTTGGCGGTGATGCCGAGGGTCGGCAGCACCGCGTTCAGCAGCCCGAACGCGGCCAGCATCCGATCCATGTGGCGCTCGTGCGCCCGCTCCTCGTCGTCCACGCGCATCACCTGCCAGCCGTCGGCGACGAGCCGCAGCCGCAGCGGCCCGGCCTCGATCTCCGTTGCGGCACCATCCACGATGATCACCGGGGCGAAGATGCCGACCTCGGGCAGCAGCTTGTTCAGCAGCTCGACCACGGCCTGTACGTTGTTCATGTGCTCCAGGTAGGCAGTGTCGGCCTCCTGCTCATCGATCGGGTGAACGTTGTCCAGGCCAAGGGCGGTCATATACGGATCGCCCTTGGCCAGGTTCGCGTCCATTGACGCCCACGTGTTGACGTTGTAATGCAGCTCCAGCCACGTCCCCAGCGCCTGCCTGGCCTCGTCGCCGACCGGCGTTAGCCATCGCTCCAGGATCTGCTCGACGGGCAGCGGCTTGGAGAGCGCCACGTAGTCGCCGGCTGTGCCGCCCTCCGCGGCACACTCGCGCATCGCCCACTGCATCAGTTCGGCGGGCGAGTCGCCCGCCTTGGGCAGGTACCAGAAGATCAGGCCCTCCAACTGCGGAACGATGGGGCGGGGGATGTGCTCGCTCTCGGCGAGCACCTTGATCAGGTGTTGGATCTCGTCAGGGTTCAGCTCTTTCACGGTGTTGCTCCTGTGCTAGAAGATTGTGTTGGCCAGCGCCTGGCTGATGTTGCCGCAGATCTGACGCTCGTTGCCCTGCGGCAGCGCCATCTCAATCGGGTCGAAGTGGTCGTACAGCTCGTGGATCTCGGTCGTCCAGTCCATCAGGAACAGCCGAGCCTGCGCCTCAACCTCCTCCCGCTCGACCGGGTAGCGGTAGTTGACGAGCAGCGCCAGGCGCTCGATCACCCGAGGGATGAGTGCCGCGGCGACCGCGATCGCGGTTCTCCGCGCCTCCAGGTAGTCCTCGCGGCGGCGAACCTGCACGTCATACAGGGTCAGCGCGCGCAGCGTGGCGATGAGGCGTCGGTCAGTGGTCAGCGTGACGGTCAGCGGGCCGTGCGTCCAGATCGGCTCGGGCTTCGTGCGCGACCGGCGCCACTCGTCGGCGGCGATAAGCAGCTCCAGCGATGCGGTGCTCAGCGGTCGGGGCAGGGTTGTGGTCGGAGTAGCGTGCATCTCGGTGTTCCTTTCAATGTCGTGGTTGATTGTTGTCTCTAGGTACGGGCATCGTTCTCGGCGGCCAGGTCGGCGCCCAGCTCCTCGCGTGTCAAGTCCCAGCCGATCCCCGCGCCGCTG
>LJCR01001494.1 GCA_001399705.1 Kouleothrix aurantiaca | reverse complement strand
GCCCAGTAGCGCTTGATCAGGTTGGCGTTGCGCTCGACGAACGCATACGCGGCGCGCAGTTCGCGCCCAAGCTCGCCGCCACGGCGGCGGGGTAGAGTGGTCATTGGTGCGTTCTCCATTGCACTGCTGCCGGGCGCTGCACCGAATCGGCACGGGCCCACCAGCAGGGTTTAGTTCAAGTGTTTTTCGTAGGTCTGCCAGCTATGCAGCACGCTGAAGCCAACCGACTCGTACAGGCGCAGCGCGCCGGTCGGGTTTTCGGCGTCGACATTCAGGCGCGCGTTTTCAACGCCGCTGGCTTTGAGGTGATGCAGGCCGGCCAGCAGCACGGCGCGCCCCAGGCCGAGCTTGCGGTAGCCGCGCCGCGTGCCAAGAATGCCGATCCAACCGTCGTTGCGGCGATTGCGCTCGTTTTCTGCCGGGTCGATCTGGCACAAGTCGAAGGCGGCGATCGTGCCGTCTTCGGCCACCGCGACCAGGTCGTGCTCGGGCCGGTAGCTCGGGTGCTGCATCCAGTGGCGGTGTGTTTCCAGCGTCACCGGGTGAAAGTTGTAGTGGTCGATGAACGACAGGTTGAACGCATCGACCCAGCCCGCCACATCGGCGTCGCTCGCCACATGCCGCAGCGTGAAGCCCGCCGGCAGCACGGCCGGCTCGATCGGCGTGTCGAGCGGGCGGCGCATCTGGAAATAGTGCCGCACAACCGCCATGCCCGCGTGCTGCGGCAGGGTGTGGCCGTAGGCATACTCGGTGCGCGTTCCACAGTTCAGGCGGGCCTTTTTCGCCTCGGCCTGTGCCTGGCGGAGCACGCGATCGGTCACCCATGCCAGAATGTCGTCCTCGATGCCGCTGCCACGCGCCGACGGCGCAACCCGCCAGTACAGGCCACCTTCAACCTCGTCATCGCTGCTGTCCATCCAGACCTGGCCGAATGCGAGCAGCGCGCCATCGGCGTCTTCCCACAATCGCAAGTCTTTGGCGGTATCGATGCGCGGGTCGGCAAATTCCAGCCGCAGATCGTCGATTGCGTAGTTATCGTCAAGCCGGTCGACCGCGTCGCAATGATTGAGCAGCGCAGTGATCGCCGGGAGATCGTCTTCGCCCGCGTAGGGGCGCACAGTTAAGGTGTTCATCAGCTCCTCACATGCCGCCGAGCTGCCCGACCAGGCGCTGCAGCTGCGACGGTCCAAAATCGTCGCGCGTGATATCCATCAGCACGCGGTCGTAGTGCTGGTTGTTGAACAGTTCGCCGCCGCGCAGCCGCCCCGCCTCCTTGAAACCGGCCTTGAGGTAGGCCCGCCGGCCGCGCGCATTGAAGTCGGTGTACCACAGGTAGATGGTGTGCAGGCTCAGGAACGTAAAGCCGTAGTCGCACAGCAGGCGCAGCGCCTCGCTGCCGTAGCCCTGGCTCCACGCGCTCTTGTCGCCCAGCGCGATGCCCAGCTCGGCCACGCGCTTGTGCTGCTCGATGCGGTTGAAGCCGACATTGCCGATCATGCGCCCGCCCTCGCGCATCACCACGCTGAAGATCTTGCGGTGATCCTTCACCATGCTCTCGTACCATTCCTGCTCGTGCTCGATCAGGAAGCTGTTGCCCGGGCCGCCGACGTAGGTGTTCAGCTCCAGGTCGGCGAACCAGCGCGCATAGGTCGCGATGTCGTCGCGCAGCACGTGGCTCAGGAAAATACGCTCGCCGGGAATGACCTCCGGGCGGAATGGTGGGTCGGCTATCGGCGTCATGATCACTCTCCTATC
>LJCR01001493.1 GCA_001399705.1 Kouleothrix aurantiaca | reverse complement strand
GCACGCGCGCGTCGAATTCGATGCGAACGTGGTGGGTGGGGGAAGAAACCGTTGGCGGCATGTACGTCCTCTTCTGGATGCTGATGGGCGAATTGGCAGGCACGTCGCGTTTCTCGCTCGCTTGAGCTTTCATTCGGGGTGGCCTTGGTATACAGCGCCCAAGCGCGTGCGGTCGCAGAAAACGCGGCGCGATGCGGCACATCGCACTGCGTCGGATGGAGCGCACGAATACGCACACGTAGTCGCGGTGTGCGAACAATCAAATAGCGCGTCGGGCCGGCTGCCGCAAAGTAAGGGCCGCTGCCAGCCCACTCGTGCCGACCGAAGGAGTGCCCTGCGGCTGCGATCGCCTGCTGATCACGTGCGGGCGTGCGGGCTCGGCACCAATAACCGGCTTCTGAATGGCCTGGCAGTAAATGAGCAATCGTATGGCAACATCGGGATACCGAGCATCCCTTACGTGCCACGCAAAATCTTCTCCATTTTCCTGCCCTTTGCCAACTCATCCACTAACTTATCCAGATACCTCACCTGCTGTGTCAATGGATTCTCAATATCCTCCACCCGATACCCACAGATGACGCCGGTGATCAGGTGCGCATTCGGGTTAAGCGAAGCCTGCTGGAAGAATTTTTCAAACGTTGCATTTTCTTCGATCAGCTCCTGAAGCTTCTGCTCATCAAAGTTGGTTAGCCACGCAATGACCTGATCCAGCTCTTCTTTGGTTCGGCCTTTCTTCTCCACTTTTTTGAGATAGAGCGGGTAGACCGAGGTAAAGGTCATGGTTGCGATACGTTGATTGTGTGTCTCGGAATTATCCATATCCACCTCGTCGCTTGCTGTGAGTCCTTCACGGTTTTGTCATTCCGGCCGCCTGCCAAGGGGTTGCAGTCGAGAGATGCGCTTCAGTGCCTACAGGCTGCGCATCTGCCGTCATGGCACGTCGCCAGGTCGTTCGGCAAACCCTCCGTACCGATTATCGCACTGGCACAACGAATAGGCAATAGATTGCCGAAGAGCGGCAAGGCGTCGGCTGTATGGCAAGCGCCTTCAAGTTCTTTGGCAGGCTCCTGCTGGCTGGGACGCAGGGCCGAGCTTGGTACGGGCCGCGCTGCGCTATGGCAGCGCCATCACCTCGGCCATCTCAAACGTGACGTCCGAATCCTGAGCATAGAGGAGTATTGTGCTGCTATCACGCTGCGGGCAGCGATCAATCAGTGTCCTGCAGCCATGAATACACACGTCGATGATGTCGCCCCACAGAACGACATCCAGGGTAAACGGTCGCGCCAGCCCCTCGACAGCGAGTATCGACTGATGGTTGAGTGTAACGCTTCGGGCGTCGGGGGAGAAATGCAGATCATATCCACTGTCGAAGGTCGCGTCGCTGCTGAAGTGCAGCCCGAAGCCACGCGCATTCGGCTGTGGAAAGACACGAAGCGACAGACGCGCATTGTGCGGAACGCCTGAGCAACTGGCTACCGCCAGACCTTGCCTGGCTGCGAGGTGGATGGTGCGCTCTTCGACGCGCGTTGTGGCGTCGCGCGTAGCCACCCCAAATGCGGGCACTGGCGCTCCGGCGAGAAGCATCTCGGCAGGAAATTTCGCGCCAAGCGTCCCGTCTTCGTGCTGAACGAGTTCTCGGAACACCGCGTTCCCGCCAAACTGAAACACTCCATCGTCCGTGTCGCCCCGGCGCGTACCAAGCCATGCCACCCCGATACGCCGCCCTTCCTTAAACGGCGCCGTTTTCATA
>LJCR01001492.1 GCA_001399705.1 Kouleothrix aurantiaca | reverse complement strand
CGGGCATCTGGAAGACATGCGCCTCGTAGCCGTCGAGGTGCATGGTGACAATCAGCTCGCCGTAGGCATTCTGCGCCGACGGGTAGAGAATATTTTCGCGTGCCAGCCACAGCCGCCGCAGCAGCGCGCGCGCCAGCACAAAGCCGCCCGGCCGCTCGCCAAGCGACAGATCTTCCAGCGGCGGCTCGATATTCAGGCTCACCGCCGCGAAGCGCAGGCCGTTGGCGCGCATCCATCCATGAAAGGCGCTGTAGCACTCAAAAGCGCGCGGGTAGTTTTGCAGGTTGAACGCAAATCCTTCTTCGGGCGGCAGGCACAGGCTGGCAATCACGTCGATGTTGTGGTGGGCCAGCAGACGCGCCGCCTCGGTGCGCTCGTCGTCGAAGCGGGGCAGCATCAGGGCCACACCATAGCCTTGCGCAGCCAGCAGATCGAGCACGCCAGGCTGCGCCAGCGCGCGCAGCAGCTTGGGGCCATCCAGCTCGGTGGTGAACAGGAGGCGCGGGTGCTCGTTCATCAGATGGTATGTATGCTGTTCTTGCTGGGTGGCCACGGCTGTTCGGCTTTCTGATGGTCGGCGGTGCGCAGATCAGTGTACCATAGGAAATCGCCGCCCGGGGCGCGCTGGGGCGTCCTGTGGTACACTAGCGGCGCAGCAAGCAGAAGCGAGGGCTCAATGACCGCAATTGTGCAGACGCGCGACCTCACGCGCCGCTATGGCGCGACGCTGGCGCTCGATCACCTGACGCTGGAAGTGCCGCAGGGCGCGATTTTCGGCTTTATTGGGCCGAACGGCGCGGGGAAGACCACGACCATGCGCATCCTGACCACGCTGCTCACGCCCAGCAGCGGCGAGGCCTGGGTGGCTGGGCGCTCGGTGCTGCGCGATCCGCTGGAAGTGCGCAAAGTCGTTGGCTTTATGCCCGATTTCTTCGGCGTGTACGACAACATGAAGGTCTGGGAGTACCTCGATTTCTTTGGCCGATCGTATGGCGTTGCGCCCGGGCGGCGCAGCAGCATGATCGGCGAGCTGCTGGAGCTGGTGGACCTGAGCCACAAGCGCGATGATTTTGTGATGGGGCTTTCGCGCGGCATGAAGCAGCGCCTGAGCCTGGCGCGCACCATGATCCACGACCCGGCCCTGCTCATTCTCGACGAGCCGGCCAGCGGGCTCGACCCGCGCGCGCGCATCGAGCTGCGCGAGCTGTTGAAAGAACTGCGCGCGCTTGGCAAAACCGTGATGATCAGCTCGCATATTTTGACCGAGCTGGCCGAGATGTGCACGCACATTGCGATCATCGAGCGCGGCAAGCTGCTGGCCGCCGGCGATGTGCAGACGATCCTGCGCTCGCTGCAGCCGCACCGCACGCTGGAGGTGCGCGTGCTGCGCGGCATCGGGCAGGCCGAGGCGCTCTTGCGCCCGCGCGGCGACGTGCTGAACCTGCGCCGCGAAGAAATTCCCGCCGAAGCTGCACCAGCCGAGGCCGTGCCCGCCGCAGCCGAGCAGGAAGCACCGCCTGCCGAGCAGCCGCAGACCCTGCTGATCGACTACACCGGCGACGAGGCGGGCATGGGCGAACTGCTGGCCGCGCTAATCGGCGGCGGCGTGGTCGTCACGCGCTTTGCCGAGCAGTCGAGCGACCTGGAAGACATTTTCATGCAGGTCACCAAAGGCATTGTGCAGTAGCGCAGCGCGTTTATACCAACAGTTTGTCATTCTGAACGGAGCGCCAGCGAAGTGAAGAATCTCCTATTC
>LJCR01001491.1 GCA_001399705.1 Kouleothrix aurantiaca | reverse complement strand
TGCCCCAACTCCCATCCCCATCCCCTGTTCTTACGGCACCGCCAGCGGCACCGCCCGCGTGATCCAGTCGTCGTAGAGCGGCTGGATGTCGCAGCTGCACGCCTGATTGGCCGCCATCACAAGGTCCGCGCCAGTGACGTAGCGGTAGCGGTTGGTGGCATAGTAATCGTGCAGAAAATGGTCAAACGCGTCGTCGCCGATCTGCTGGCGCAGCGCCTGGAAGAACAGCACCGCCTTGCCATATACCAGCAGCACATAGTTGTTGCGGAACTGGCTGTTCGCCTGCTGCGCCGGCGCGTCGCGGCCCGACGCCAGCGCGCGCTGGTAGCGCTCGCGGAAGCCATTCAGCTCGCGCTCGGCGGCGGCAGCGCCGCCGTATTCTTCCTGATAGACGATCTGTGAGTAGCTCGCCAGCGCTTCGTCCAGCCACGAGCTGAGCTGCACATCGTTGCCCACCTGGCTGTACCACCACTGGTGGCCCACTTCGTGCGCCACCGTCAGCTCCAGGTCGGGGCCGCCGCCATACAGCCCCTCGGCAATCATGATCATGCCGGGGTATTCGACGCCCAGAAAGGTGTTCGCCGGGATCTCAATCACATCCAGCTCGCGCAGCGGGTACGGCCCGTAGCGCTTGTTGAAGGCGCTCAGCGCCTTGCCCGCCGCGTCGAGCGCGCCCTGCCCGCCTGCCGCACTGGCGGCGCGGAAGTACGAGTTGATGCGCGTGCCTTCTACTTCGGCGCTCAGCACTTGGAACTGCGCCAGCGCCAGCGTGAAATCGCGCTGCGGCCCGCTCACAATGCGCAGCGTCTGCGCGCCGCCCGCTTCCTGCCGGTCGGTCACCACGCCAGTCGACACAGCCTGCCAGTCGCCGGGCACGCGCAGCGTCACGTCGTACAGGGCGGTTTCGCTATTCACGAAATCGCCCTTCGGGTCGGGCCAGCCAATGTCCCACTGCCCGCCGCGCACCACCGCCACAATCGGGTAGGCCGACGCCAGGGTCATCAGCCCGGCTTCGCTGTTGAACGCGCCATACAGCCGATCGCCGGCGTTTTGCGGGGTGGTGGTTTTCCAGCTCAGCTCCACCACTGTGCTCGCGCCGGGCGCAAGCGAGGCTGTGCGCGAAGAGGTGCGCAAGATCGTGGCGGCGAACGACCGCGCGGGGGTGGCTGCCGCCCAGCGCGCCATGGCCGCCCGCCCCGATTCCGCGCCCGATCTGGCGGCGCTCCATATTCCCACGCTGATCCTTGTGGGCAGCGAAGACAGCCTGACACCGCCGGCCGAGGCGCGCGCCATGCACGAGAACATCGCCGGCAGCCGGTTGGTCGAGATTGATGGCGCGGGGCATCTTTCGAACCTGGAAGCGCCCGGCGCCTTTAACGCGGCGATCGAGGAATTTCTGATCGGCCGGCAGGCGCTGGGCCGCGCGGGCGGTGGCCTGGCCGGGAAGTGGTGATTCGCCCCGCTTGCATTCATTCGCTCTTGTGCTGCACGCTTTCGCCGCGCGGCACATCCGGCGAGTAGCGCTGCCAACTGCCACACTCCCTACCGCTCTCCCTTTGGGAGAGCGGTAGGGAGTGTGGGCCGAACTGGCGAGCATCGGGCTAGGCCGGCCCGCTCACCGACTCGCCATAGAGCCACAGCTCCTGCGGCACGCCCAGCGCGCGCAGGTCTTCTTCCGGGAAGGCTGTGCCGGCCGTCATGAAGCGCCCGGCGCCGCCCTCGTTCTTGAAGAACATGCTGACCGATTCGCGCCCCTC
>LJCR01001490.1 GCA_001399705.1 Kouleothrix aurantiaca | reverse complement strand
ACCTCAAACACAGCTCGGAATATCTGGGCATTGCGCGCGAACAGCTCACGCGCATCGCGGGCATCATCCAGCGCATGCGCGATTTCTACCGCCCCACGCGCGAGGAGCTGGAGCCAACCGACCTCAACGAGCTACTGCACGCCACCGGCGAGTTGATGCAGACCCACCTGCGGCACAGTCATATCGTCTTTCAGGCTGCGCTCGCACCCAATCTGCCCCCTATCATCGCGCACGCCGACCAGATGCGCCAGGTGTTTCTCAACCTGATGCTGAACGCCTGTGACGCGATGGAAGGCGGCGGGACGCTTGGCGCGCACAGCCGGCTGCGCGCCAGCGCGGGCCAAGCTGCTATCGAGATCCAGATCAGCGACACCGGCGTCGGCATTGAGCCCGAGCACCTTGCGCACCTGTTCGAGCCTTTCTACACCACGAAGGCGCAGGGTACCGGCCTGGGGCTAGCGATCAGCGCGCACATCATTACGCAACATGGCGGCCAGCTGAGTGTGGAAAGTACTCCCGGCCAGGGCGCAACCTTCACGATTTTGCTGCCACTTGATGCAAACGGTTAGGAAATCACCACAAATCGTTGTCAACTCTTTTTCATGCGCGCGTTTTCTTCTTGCTATGCTACAGCATAGCTCACGGCTTGCAGGCAGCATTCGCCCGCTGCCACAGGCCACCCGCCGGCCACTTGCCCGCAAACGCGCTGATGAAGAAGGTAGTACAGCTGATGCAGACGCCACACATTCTGATAGTTGACAATGACCCGATGGCGGCGCTTGTCACCCAGCATGGGCTCCAGCGCTTGCTTAATCAGGGCGCACAGATCGAAACGGCCGCATCAACCAGCGCCGCCCGCGCGCGCTGCCTGGGCGATCACGTCGATCTGCTGATCATCGACCCGAGCACCGAGAACAGCGCCGAAACTGCCCTGCTGAAAGAGATCCAGCGCACACAGCTGGATATTGCAGTGCTGGTGCTGACGGCCTACGACACCCCGCGCTTGCGTAGCCAGATGCGCTCGCTGGGGATCCAGCATTATCTGGCGAAGCCGGTCGAGCTGCGCGATCTTGGCGAGACCGTACAGCGCGTGGTGCACGCGGGTGCACGTATATTGCCAAAGGTTTGACACACTTCCCGACGAATGATACGATCAGCGCCGGCATCACGCCACCCCTGCGCCATGCCCGGCGCTGATCGATGCTTGGGACCACCATAGGAGCTATGATGACTCAGGTTGCGCGTATTCTGATTGTTGACGACGAGGCGTCGATCCGGCTCACGCTTGGCGCGCTGCTCAAGCGCACTGGCTACGAGGTCACGCCGGCGGAAAATGGGGCCGAGGCCGTTGCGCTGCTGGAGCAACAGCTCTTCGATCTGATGCTTGTCGATCTGAAGATGCCCGGCATGGATGGGATGCAGGTGGTATCTGCCGCCCGCAAGCGCCAGCCCGACCTGGCGATTATTGTGCTGACTGGTCACGGCTCGCTCGATACTGCCGTT
Organism: Kouleothrix aurantiaca; assembly: GCA_001399705.1. Lineage (GTDB taxonomy): Bacteria > Chloroflexota > Chloroflexia > Chloroflexales > Roseiflexaceae > Kouleothrix > Kouleothrix aurantiaca. The sequence continues at coordinate 255 of LJCR01001490.1, read as the reverse complement.
GAAGGTTTGCATCAGGGCGTGTTCGATTACCTGCTCAAAACCACCGAGCCGGCGCAGGTGATCGAGCGCGTGAAGGCCGGCCTCGCGGCCCGCACCCAGCGCATGCGCGAGCGCACCCTGCTCGATGTGGTTGGCGCGGCGGTGCAGGAATTGCGCGGCACGGTCGGCGCAACGCCCGGCGAGTCGGCAGGCCCAAACGACCGCGCGATTACGGTTGGCGCGCTGCACCTGGATACCTGGCGGCAGGAAGCATCG
>LJCR01000149.1 GCA_001399705.1 Kouleothrix aurantiaca | reverse complement strand
GGCCTGTGCCGCGTCGAGCTGATCGGGCAGCCATGCGCGCGCGGTGGCGAGGCCCAGGCTGCGGAAGAACTGCGTGGTGCGCCACTTATCGGCGGCGATGGCGACCGCCGGCTCGGGCGACACCGCCAGGCGCGCGCCGGCCGCCTCGAAGACGGCGCGATGCCCGGCCAGGATGGGGATGTCGGGGTCGATCAGCGGGAAGACCAGGCCGATACGCTCGCGCGCGCAGATCGCGGCCAGCGCTGGCACATAGTCGGGCGAGGTAAAGCGCGGCACCATGTAGCTGCGGTCGGCCACCTGAATGGCCGGCGCGAGCGGGTTGATATCGGTGACCACGATGTTGCCGGCCATGCCCAGCGCATCGAATGCGCGGCGAAACGCGCGCAGCAGCTCGACGCGCCGCCCGGCGCTGGTGAAGAGGATGTTCATTATTACACCATGTGCATCCGTGGTGGCAGCGCGTGTATCATATGCGGAAAGTCAGTAATTTTATAACCGGCCTGCAAAAGAATGTCTTTAACCTCTTTTTCTAACTGCGAGCTATGTGCCGTTATAAGTAGCACTGGGGCTTTTTCACTTTCCAACAAGCCTTTTGCACCAATAAGTGCTTGTACTTCAGCACCTTCGATATCGATCTTTACAAACGTCGGCCAAGCATTCTGCTTTGCATAGTCGTCCAATCGAATGCAATTTACCTGTATAATCTCACCCGACTGGTCTTTAATATGAGGAGCTACAATATTTGTTAGATGAGCATTCGCGTTTTGTGTGGGAATAGATAATTCTAATACTTCTTTTTTATTCGACAAAGCAACTTCTTCTATCTTGCAAATACGTTGTAATTCGTTAAGTTTTATTTGCTCATCTATCGTTGCAGCATTTTTAGGAACAGGATCGAATGCGATAACCTCACCAGAAACACCTACTGCACGCGCCCCTATTAAAGTATAATATCCTGCATTAGCGCCAACATCATAAAAAACATCACCAGGTTGCAGGGTCTCAAAAATAAGTTGAGAAACTTCTGGCTCATAGATACCAATAGACATCCAAGGTTGGTAACAACTATAATTCCGCCACTTATATCCTGCCGCCGGGCCTCTGCGAATTATCACTGTACTATTATCACGATACATTACTCGCATCAAGGTTTTGTAGGCAAGATACATTCCTGGAAGCCGATTGATCACACGAGCCTTATTCCACACAAAACTGGAAATATTCATCCTATCCTCCTTATTAATGAGTAGATAACGCAAAAATAATATTAATGGCTGTAAATATTCAAGCCCTGTTCAGGAGCTTATGCGACGGAATGCGAGATTCGCAATGCGTCGGCCATGGTACAAGGGCAGCAGGAGCTTGTTCGTAAAGCCGTAGTGCTTCTGCATCCAGGCGCTATCGGGAAAGATGCCGCGCCACAGCCCGCCAGCATCGTCGTAGAGCATTGCGGTGAAAAGAATAAACTCTAGACGACCAAACTTTGGCTTGTCGGGGTTGAAAATACCAACCTTCTGGAGCCAGCGGCTGATCAGGCGCTCTTTCCAGGCTGGCGGGCGCAGCTGATCGAGCACATCATCAGGAATAGGTGTGTCAAACAGGAGCTTGGGTAAGGCTAGCGAAAAGTACACTGCCGTTTTCACTTGCAGCGCCTTGACACGTTTAACGAACAGATTCCAATCAATCACCTGGCGGCGAACGATGCGATCGACATCGGTATGGAGCCGAAAGCCCGGCGCACGCACATAGGAATGTTTGGCAGTGTGGAGCGCTACCTGGAGCAGATTATCTTCGGGCGCGAGCAGGCGCACCGCCGTGCCTTCAATTGGTATCGAGCGTGCCATTAACTCTTCGGCCGAAGGTTCCTGATCGGGCCGAATCCAGCGCCCGGCCACTGGCCGCCACTGCAACTCGAACCACATTTTCTCGCCGCTGGGCAGGAGCTTCCAGTATTCAGCGCCGCCGCCTTGCTCTGCGGCGTCAAGCTCGGCTTCTTCGAGCGGGCTGCGAAACTCAAAGTTATAGCCATGCGCCAGCAGAATGGCGTGGGCCCTGCGAAAGTGCCGGCGCTCGACCAACACATCCAGGTCGCCCATTGGGCAGCAACCCGGGCAAGGGTAAATGCCACGCGCAATACCTGCGTTCTTCAGCGCGATAAGAGATATCCCTTCTTGTTTTAGGTACTGTGCAATATTATCTAATTCTTCTAAATAGTAAGTAATTCGTATCTTCAAATCTTCATGATTCTGACATAAAATCTCTGATACTCCAGGAAATTCTTTCACTTCTTCCAAATTATGCCCAAAAATAGTAGAAACTTGGTTGCGCTCACCCCATGAAAGCAATTCACTAGGGTTTATTTCCGCCTTTAATACGTCCGAAGGCGAAAATTTATTCGACTCTTTATCTGCCACAATCGAGCACATAAGTAGGTCAGTATCATAAAATTTAAAATATGCCACAATGTATCTCCTACTTAGTAACAATCTGAGCTATTAAGTTACGAGCGATAATATCCCACGTATGATTTGAACGAACTAAATTATTACCACGTTCCCCCATACTATTGCGCTCTAGATCGGATGTCATTTTTTCCAAGGCATTCGCTAGTTCTGTTTCGTCAAGCGATACCACTACTCCGCATTGTTGTTCATGGATTTGCCTCCATAAACCAACCCTATCCGTAACAATTACCGGCAATTTCATATACATTGCTTCCAACATCGATATGCTCAACCCCTCTGAGCGCGAAGGCAAAACATATACATCAGCATCTTGTAATGCGCCCATTTTTTCAGGCCCACTTATCAAACCAGTCATTGTGACATAATTAGAAAGACCAAGTTCTTCGATCATATGTCGGATCTTTGTCGCATAACCTCGTTCATCACCTCCTGCCAAAATGAGATGAACATCGCGGTGCTTTAGTGTCAGCTTTTTGAATGCCGGCAACAATAAATCTAGACCTTTCCCTACATCCAAACGGCCAAGATAAAGATACATTGTGCGATCATTAGATTCTGGATAACGTTGCCGAAAATATCCAAGCGGAGGAGTAGAAGCAAGAGTAAGAGGATCAATACCGTTCGGTACAATTTTGGAGATACCAAATTTAAACGAACTGTCCATCTCTTCAACTGAGTGATACGCAACGAATAAAGCTTTAGTAAAATTCTTTCGCTCTAACAAATTGATATAAATTTTTTTGCGTAGTGAGCTACGAGCTGCTACTCCATATTGATTTAGACTGCCATGAGTGAAAATAATGTAAGGCTTTGCCAACATTCGTGCGATTACTCCACCCGCTATGCTAGCAAATTGATAGTGGAAGTGAATGAAAATGATATCAGCCCAAGCAGCTTCCATCCAGATCCGCCGAAGCATAGACAATGAAAAGCCCCAATACCGTGTAATTTGAACACCTTCATAATATACTTTCGCTCCATCGACATCAATTGGCTGATCAGGCGAAAGCTCTAAATTTTCTTGCGGGTTCTTTAAGTTCGAGGTACATACATGAACTTCGTGACCTTGTTTCACAAGTGCCTTAGAAAGCGAGTGAGCAACATGAAGCACACCACCATAATGATATGCAGGAACATAATGTGATACTATTTGTAATACACGCATAGTTATAACTTTCCTTAATCTAAAAGTCTATGCATCTGACCCTTTATAATTTCAACACCACGACGTACTGGCCATTCCTCAGCTTTCTCACGAGCACGCTTGCCAACTTCATCTACTAATAAGGGGTTATTTGCAATTTCAACTATTATTTCGGCAAGGGCTTCGATATTTTCGGATGGGAAAGAAAAGCCATTTACGCTATTCTGTACGCGATCTTCAATACTGCCGCATACATCTGAACCTATAATAATACGGGACCAACTCATTGTTTCAAGCACAACAAGGGGAAAAGGATCGTAACGAGCTGGATGGACTATAGCATTCGATGCGAGATATACTGCATCCATTCCTTCTGGCTCTTGCCATCCGAGAAAAACAACAGAATCTTTTAAGCTCAACTCATCTACTAGTTGCTCTAGCTTTTGCCTGTCAGGACCTTCACCCGCTAATAAAAGTCCCATCGGAGTTGCGCTTTTTTGACGAGCAGCAGCAAATGCTCGCAAGCCAATATCTTGACCTTTTTTATGAACTAAAGTGCCATTTATTGCAAAAACGACACCACTGTCTTTACAACCAACGCTTTCACGAAATGAGCTTGCCTGAGCGCGAATCCTTGAGTCTCGTGAGGCAACGAGCGGCCTATCTAGATCGACAAAACACGGTAGATTTACTACCTGATCTGAACTTGCACCCATGTCTTTCAATACTTCAAGAGCGCGACCGCCAGTACCAAAGATAACATCGCAATGAGATAATAACCATTTCAGAAATTTCTGCCTCAGCCACTTCTTGATTGGATGACGGTATAGTGCCTCTTGCGGGGTATCGGCCCAAATACCTACAGGTGCGTGTCGTATAAATCGAGCAATGATTGCAAGCAGTGAGATGCTATGCCCCCAGTCGCAAATTAAGAAAAATGTATTGGTATCACTCCAGGCTTGCCACAAAAAAGACCAATCTATCCCTAATAATGTTTTTAAATAGATATTAGGATAGCCTTGGCCTAGTTGTGATTTCCAAGGTCTACGCCAACTTCCTTTCCACAGGTGATAAACTTGGACGTCTATATCTTCTTGGATATGTAAGGCGTGAAAAAACATGTCATTATATGGAGTAGGAAGCTTATGAAGTATGTGCAACTTCGATGGAAATATTGTCTTTTTTGATTGGACAAATTTATTGGTGTAAAGTTTATTTTTCATTGCTCGCTATTCTTGGTAAAATTATAAATTAACCAAACAATGCAGTGTTTGTGATTTCATCGAACGCTTTCATAACCAATTTCTCTAAATTTAATTACATCGGAAAGCCATTGTTGAGCTCGGGAACTTATATCGTAGCCAGAATTTCTACAGCGTAATAAGCCAGATTTTGCGATAATTTTGCGATTTATATCGTTATTTAAGTAATATTTGCATTTATTTACCAGCTCTTCTGAACTCGAAAAAAAATCAGCTTCTTTACCCTCTATAAATAGACTTTGAGCCATTTTCGTTCGCTCTGCAAGCATAAATCCACCGCATGCAGGTATTTCGAAATATCTACGCGTGTAATCATCGCGATTATCGCGACTCAAAAATCCAATGCAAATTGCGGAATTCGATATTATTTTTCTATATTCTTCTAATCCTAGAGTACCAGGATAGTAATTAATATTTTTGTGGTTATTCCCTAAACTACGCCATGTTTCGATAGGACCATATACATCTATAGGAACTCCACTATTTGCTAAATCGATCAAAGCCTCAATCCTATTAGGTTCGCCATGACCTATGAAAATTGCTTTCTTTGTGGATTTATTATAAACATCTGCATTGTCAGGATAATGCATCCAGGGTACATAGTACGAGCGTAAAATATTCACCATTTCAATGCCTATATTATTGTATTCATGAACATTTATATCGCGGTAAACATGATGGCTGTGATAATAACCTATAGAATTTTTAAAATTTCGCCAGAATATTTTTTTCCCTCTGGCGCCAAATGGATCATCATTCGTATACGAAGTAACCCAAGTATATTGCGAAATCTTTTTAATAGTTAGTGGCCACACAGATAGGCCAGTCCATATAAGGCATATAGTGGGCATATAATGCTTTATGGCTGCTTGTAATGCTATATTGAGTGAAAGTATATTTGGCCCAAAACCCATTCTTATCTGTAAGGGTGAAGATTTTAAAAATTGTTCAAATGAAAATCTTGTTATCTTTACGCCTATATGTTCTAAAGCGTCAGTGAATGCAGTCGCATAAACTGGCCAACGATAGTTAGCGGCAACTAAAATATGTTCTTTATTCGTGAAAACTTCCACTTTAATATACCTCAGACATCAGGCGATTAAAAATGCTATTATATCCATCGACCATACTTCTGAGTGAATAATTTCTTTCCACCTCTTGTCTATATATCTTACATATATTTTCTGTTTCAGTTGGATTTTGGAGAATATTTCTAGTAGTGGCAGCTAATTTCTCCACATCCGATAAGGAAACTAAAGGAATTCCGATAGGCAAAGCAACTTCTCTTATACC
>LJCR01001489.1 GCA_001399705.1 Kouleothrix aurantiaca | reverse complement strand
CTGGTGCGCAGCGTGGCGGTGACGCCATGAGCCTGAAACGTTTCGTACCCGAGCGCGACGGCGTGCTGCTGCTGGCGCTGCTGCTCGCGCTGGCGTTGCGCCTGCTGCTGTGGAGCGGCCCGCTGCACCAGCCCGCCAACGACGAAACCGAGTACATCGCCGTCGCGCGCGACCTGCTGGCTGGGCGCGGCTGGCAGTTCTACGACCACTACCACTGGCTGCGCGCGCCGCTCTACCCGCTCTGGCTGGCTGGCTCGCTGTGGCTGGCCGGCGACGACCTGCACCGCGCCGCGCTGCCGAACATCCTGCTCAGCACGGCGACGGTCTGGCTGAACTACCGGCTGGCGCTGGCCCTCCTTGGGCGGCGCGCTGCCCGGGCGGCGGCGCTGCTCACGGCAGTTTTGTGGACGCTGGTGACCTTTGCCAGCCTGTATATGGGCGAAACGCTGTTCACCTTCTGCTTCACCGCCGGGCTGCTGTGCCTTGTGCCTGGGGCCGACGACCAACGACCGACGACCGACCCTTCGACAGGCTCAGGGCAGGCACCTTCGACACGCTCAGGGCAGGCACAGCGACAACTGGCGACTGGCGACTGGCGAATGATGACGGGCCGGATCGCGCTGGCGGGGCTGTTTTTCGGGCTGGCGACGCTGACGCGCTCGGCGCTGATGCTGTTTCTGCCGGTGGTGGCGCTGTGGCTGCTCGTACAAATGACGACCGACGACCGACGACCGACGACCGACGACCGACGATTTTCGTGGTCGGCGGTCAGTGGTCGGTGGTCAGGCGCACTCGTTTTCCTGCTGGCGGCGGCGCTCACCATCGCGCCATGGACGGTGCGCAACTACATCGCCTACGGTCGTTTTATCGCGGTCGAAACTGGACTGTCGTACAACCTGTGGGCTTTCAACGAGCCGCGCGAAAGCGGCAACACGATTTTCCGCGCGCTGGAAAACATCCCGAACCCGGCCGAGCGCAGCGACTACGCCACCGCCAAGGGGCTGGCACGTCTGCGTGAGGACCCCGCGATTCTGCTGCGCAAGCTGTGGCCGAACTGGGTCGCGCTGTGGCGGGTCAAGCCGATCGAAGATCGCTTTCTGCAAGAAAATTACTATGGCGATGTGCCGCTGCCGCTGTTCGCCACCGCGCTCGCGCTCGACGATGCGCTGTACTTCGTGATTGCGCTGGCGGGGATTGCGGGCATGGGCTGGTATTGGGCGCGGGCGGCGCGTTCGGGCTGGCGCGGGTTGCTCGCCTCACAGGCGGCGCTCCACGCGGGCTGGCTGCTCTACACCGCCGCGACGATCATGCTGACGCACGGCGAAGGGCGCTACCGGCATTTCCTCTTCCCCGTGCTGATGCCCTATGCGGCGTGGCTGTTGGTGGGGAGGCACGAGGCAGGAGACAGGAGACAGGAGACAGGAGACAGGAGACAGGAGAAACGAGGTGGCGAAGAAGGCAGGAGGCAGAAGACAGGAGACAGAAGACACGAGACAGCGAGCGTTTCTTCGTCCTCGGTCCTTCGTCCTTCGTCAGTTGCGCCCCTCGCCCTGCTGCCACTGGCCGCGCTGGTTGGCGTCACGTTTCTGCTGGCCTACCCGTGGGGCTGGGCCGCGCAGAACCTCGCACGTGGTTGGGCCGCCCAGCGCGCCGACATTGCGTGGGCGCGCGGCGACACGACTGGCGCGCTGGCGCTCGATACCGAGGCCATTCACGCGCAGGAAACGCCGGATGGCTGGCTGCGGCTGGGCGCGCATGC
>LJCR01001487.1 GCA_001399705.1 Kouleothrix aurantiaca | reverse complement strand
GCCCGCAGCATCCCCGCCAAGCAACGCCTGCCACGCTGTGGCAGCTTTCCAACGAGCGGAAATGCCTTCTCGCCCGGCGGGTTATGTATGCGGAGGCATGCCATGCCCTACCTCGACACAGCACATATCTCGGCGTATTTAGCCGGGCGAGAAGGCCAGCCGGTGCGCGATCTCGAGCTTCGTGCGCTTGGGGCCGCGCCGCTCGCCGCCAATACCAGGCGCCAAGAGCTGAAAGTCTATGGTTATGGCCAGCCGATCTTGCTGCGCTACCGTGTGGATGGCGGCGAGCGGCGCGCCGTGCTGCGAACCATGGCGGCCAACTCGTTCGGCCACGAGCGCCGCGCCGACCGGGCGGCCGGCCTGCTGCTGAGCTACGAAACGTTTAATACGCTGCCGCGCCATGTCTGCGCCCGCGATGTTGGCGTCCTGCTGCCAGATGGCCGGCTGGCGTCGCTGGGCGATGGTGGTGAGTGCTTTCTGCTGACGGACTATGCCGACGGCGCGCTGTATGCAGACGATCTTCAGCAGCTGCGCGACGGCAGGCGCCTTGCCGATGCCGACCTCCAGCGCGCCGAGCACCTTGCGCGCTACCTGGCCGAGATCCATGCGCTGAAGCGCGACGACCAGGCGCTCTACCGCCGCGCCGCGCGCGACCTGGTTGGCAGTGGCGAAGGGATCGCAGGCCTGCTCGACAGCTACCCGCCCGATTTTTCGCTGGCCGATGCTGCGTGGCTGAAGCGGATCGAGCAGATGTGTGTCGACTGGCGCTGGCGGCTGCATGCACACACCGAGCGCCTGTCGCAAATCCACGGCGATTTTCACCCCTTCAACGTGCTGTTTGGCGAACATGGCGATTTATGGCTGCTCGACCGCAGCCGTGGCGGGTGGGGCGAGCCCGCCGACGACGTGGCATGCATGGCGATCAACTACCTCTTTTTCTCGCTGCAGCGCTCTGGCGTGCTGGCCTCGCCCTTCGCAGAGCTGTGGGGCGTGTTCTGGGATACGTACCTTGAACAAACCGGCGACCATGAGCTGCTCGGCCTGGCCGCGCCGTTTCTGGCGTGGCGCGCGCTGGTGCTTGCCAGCCCGGTCTGGTACGACGTCGCCGAGAGCGTCCGGCTCGCGCTGTTCCACCTGATCGAGCACGTGCTTGCCGCGCCAGTGTTCGATCCGGCGCAGGTTAACGCGTACTTGCTCTGATGCGAGCATGCTGGCCGCGCCGCCAGGCATGTGCTGGGCAGATCCGCGTTCGGCCAGGAAGTGCGCCAGCGATCATCTGCCACTGGCCGTAAGCGAAGGAGACCGCGTATGGGAAACGCCAGCGGATGGGCGCTGTGGCTAACCGGCCTGCCGGCCTCGGGCAAGACGACGATCGCATGGGCGCTGCGACACACGCTGGAAGCGCGCGGCATTTCGGCCATCGTGATCGACTCGGATGCACTGCGCGCCTTGCTGCTGCCAAACAGCACATACACGCCAGCCGAGCGCGACTGGTTGTATCACCGCCTGGTCGAGCTGACCACCTGGCTGGTGCGCAGCGGCGAAAACGTTATCATCGCCGCAACCGGCAGCCAGCGCCGCTACCGCGAGGCGGCCCGCGCTGTGCTGGGCGTGCACTTTGCCGAGGTGTGGGTGCGCTGCCCGGCCGCGGTGTGCCAGGCTCGCGACCCGAAAGGGCTGTATGCCAGCGCCAGCGCGGGCCTGGCCCACAACCTGCCCGGCGTGGGCGCAGCCTACGAGCCGCCTGAGCATCCCGATGC
>LJCR01001488.1 GCA_001399705.1 Kouleothrix aurantiaca | reverse complement strand
ACCTTCAACTCGCCCGAAACGGTTGCGGGCGTGAAGTGGCTGCAAGAAACCTATGGCAGCGAGAAATACAAGCCCATGCTACCGCCCGGCATCGAGAGCTGGACCGACCCGAGCAACAACGAAGCCTACCTAGCCGGCACCACCGGCATGACCCAGAACGCATTCAGCGTGTACGCCAAGGCCAAGAAGGATAAGAACCCGGTCTTCCCGAACACGGTGATTATGCACAAGCCCAAGACCAACGACGGCAAGCTGCTGGAAGCGGGTGGCAGCGGCTGGTTCACGATCTTCAAGGGCTCGAAGAACATCGACGCCGCCAAGAAGCTGATCATGCATATGATCGACCCGGCAACCTTCACGCCGATCGCCCAGGTGGCGGGCGGCCTGCTGCTGCCGGCCTACAAGAACCAGTGGACCGACGAAATCCTGAGCATCGACCCGAACTTCCCGATTGTAAAGGAAATCGTCTTCAACCCAAATGCCTACACTGGCACGGCCTACCCGGCCGACCCGAACGCGGCAATTGATGGCGTGCTGCCCGCCGCCATCCCCAGCCAGATGATGGCGAACGTGCTGAATGGCTCGATGACGCCCGAGGAAGCGGTGAAAGACGCCCACGACAAGATCGTCCAGATCTTCGAAGAGGGTGGCCTGCCACAATCCTAACCGCGTAGAGCGCAGAATTGCAGATTGCCGCGCGGGCGCATGCCCGGCTGCAATCTGCAATCCTGCATCTGCCTGTTCCCAAAGGAGGGAAGCCCATGGCCAAACGAGCCACCACCAGCACCATCGGGGCGCGCGCAACTGCAGTGCGGGCCCGCCGCAGCGAGCCGTTCCTCGGCCGCGATTGGAAAGTCGCGCTGCCGTTTGTTCTGCCCCTCGTCATTATCATGGTTGGGCTGATCTTCTGGCCCTTCATCAACGCGATTTTGCTCAGCTTCACTACCCGCAATATCGTCACCCGCAGCGAGACATTTGTGGGGCTGAAGAACTACGAGCTGCTGTGGAAGGATGCCGACTTCCGCTCGTCGGTGGCGAACACCATCCGCTTTACGACCATCTCAATTGCCAGCAAATTTGTGGTTGGCATGACCATCGCGCTGCTGCTGAACAGCAAGCTGCCGTTCCGCAATGTGCTGACCGGCATTATGCTGCTGCCCTGGATCGTGCCCGAAGTGGTGACTGCCATGGCATGGCGCAGCATCTTCGACCCGATCTTCGGCGGCCTGAACCCGATTCTCATGGGCCTGGGCATCACCAGCCGCCCGATTGGCTGGCTCTCGGAAACGAAATTCGCCATGCCCAGCGTGATCGCAGTAAATATCTGGAAGGGCATTCCCTTCTACACCATGCTGCTGCTGGCCGGCCTGAAAGCGATCGACCGCGAACAATATGAAGCTGCTGAGGTCGATGGCGCCGACGTGCTCCAGCGCTTCCGCAATATCACGCTGCCGGGCCTGAAGTATGTGATCATCGTGACGCTGCTGCTCTCGACGATCTCGACCTTCAATACCTTTGGCCTGGTGTACCTGATGACCGGCGGCGGCCCTGGCGGCGCGACGCGCCTGTACTCGATCCTGGCCTACGAGCGCGCGATTGTCGGCCTGCGCTTTGGCCCTGGCGCCGCCGTGGCGCTGAGCATGGCGCCAGTGCTGGGGCTGTTTATCCTCATCCTGGCGCGCTTTATGCGCCAAGATCCGGCCCGTCGCAGCGACGACACCTGGGTGGATCGCCTGTTCGACTGGTTTGGGCGCGGGCTC
>LJCR01001486.1 GCA_001399705.1 Kouleothrix aurantiaca | reverse complement strand
CGAGCACAGCAGCCCACCCTGCGGGCAGGCGGCCGGCGTCCGGGCTGGCTGGCAGCTCAAGCGCAACGACGAGCGCCATATCAAGCCGCCTACATTCTTCAAGCAACCCCAGCAGGTCGCGCTCGGGCAGCGTCGCCCCTACGAGATCGAGATCGCCACCAGCGGCGGTATGATGCTCAAGCGACAGCGGCGCAATGATCGTGTTGGCGCCTAACTGCCGCGCCCGCAGCACCACCACGCCCCACACAGCGCGCGGGAACGCACGGTAATGGATGGTGGCGGCCTCCAGCGCGCCGGCAGGCTGTTCGGCTGAAGCCATGGGCTCGCTTTCATACGGGAGAAAGAGGAATCGACTGTACTAGGACTATACCATAAAAACGTTGAAAGATCGTTATTCAGATATCACAGCCAGATGACAGTTTCTGCATCCCAGGGCCGCCGCTTGCGAGTATAATGGGAAGGAGAAGACGCGCCTTCGCCGGCCAATCGGCTGGCGCACAATACAATGGAGGGGCCAATGCAGGTAAACCCTGGTATTTTCAAAGCGTACGACATTCGCGGCATCTACCCGACCGACCTGAACGAAGAGGCGGCCTACGCGATTGGGCGGGCGTTTGTGACGTTTTTGAAGGTGGACAAAGTGCTGGTCGGGCGCGACATGCGCACCTCGGGCCCGCAGATCTTCGAGGCCGTGACGCGCGGCATTATGGATCAGGGCGCCGACGTGGTGAATATCGGCATGGTCAGCACCGACCAGTATTATTTTGCCTGCGCGGAAACCAAGCTGCCCGGCATGATGGTGACGGCCTCGCACAACCCCAAGGCCTACAACGGCTTCAAGATGGTGCGCCAGATGCCCTACCTGCTCAGCGGCGACGAGGGCATTCAGGATCTGCGGCGGATTGTGGAGAACGACGATTTTGCGCCGGCCAGCGGCAAAGGCAGCATGAGCGAGCTCGATCTGTCGGAGAAGTTTATTGACGCCGTGCTGGGCCTGATCGACATCGAGGCGCTGCGCGCCCACCCGATGAAGGTGGTGGCCGACACCGGCAACGGCATGGTTGGCCCGATCCGCCAGCGCGTGTAGGCGCGCCTGCCGGTGGAGCTGATTGGCCTGTACCTCGACCCGGATGGCACGCTGCCCAACCACGGGCTCGACCCGCTGCAGCCCGAGAACCGCGCCGAGCTGGAGCAGCGCGTGCTCAGCGAGGGCGCGGCGGCTGGCTTCGCCTTCGACGGCGACGGCGACCGCTTCTTCACGATCGACGACCGCGGCGAGTTTGTGGCCGGCGACTACATGACCGCGCTGCTGGGGCGCTACCTGCTGGCGAAAAAACCCGGCAGCAAGATCGTCTACGACGTGCGCGCCTCGTGGGCGGTGCCCGACCTGATCACCGACGCGGGCGGCACGCCGCTGATCGAGCGCGTGGGCCACGCCTTCATCAAGCGGCGCATGGCGGCAGAAAGTGTGCTGTTCGGCGGCGAAGTTTCGGGCCACTACTACTTCCAGGATTTCAACTACGCCGACTCGGGCCTGATCCCGTCGCTGCTGATCATGGAAATGATCGCCAAGAACGGCACCAAGATGTCCGAGCTGCTGGCCCCGCTGGAGGCGAAGTACTTCATCTCGGGCGAGATCAACTCGCAGGTGGCCGACTCGAAGGCCAAGATGGCCGAGATCGCCGAGCGCTACAGCGACGGCAAGATCGAGCGGCTGGACGGCATTTCGGTGAGCTACGACACCTGGCACTTCAACGTGCGC
>LJCR01001485.1 GCA_001399705.1 Kouleothrix aurantiaca | reverse complement strand
CGACGCGGCCGGCGAGGGCTGTGGCTATGGCCTGAACTGGTTCTACACCAAGGCCAAGGGCGACGACGGCTGGAAAGCACTCCAGGCGCTCGGCAGCACCAAGCCGAAGATCCAGACCTCGGGCGGCAAGATGATTGACGCCGTGCTGGCGGGCGAGGCCGTGCTGGGCTTCTTCGTTTCGAACATCACCGTGCAGCCGCGCTTGGCCAAAGCCGCTGAGCTGCTGGGCTACTCATTTGTGCCCGACGCGCAGGTGGTTGCCGTGCGCCCGATGGCCGTGACCAAGCACGCCGCCAGCCCGAACTCGGCCAAGCTGCTGGTTGACTACATTCTTTCGGCCGAAGGGCAGATCGCCTTTGCCAAGGGTGGACTGACCGCCTACCGCACCGACGTGGCCGACAAAGCGCCGCTGCACCTTTCGCAGGTGAGCAAGGCGGTCGGCGGCGACGACAAGCTGATCTTCTCGCGGCCCGAAGCCGATATTGCCGACCAGGCCAAGCACGACGAGTTCATCACCAAGTGGCAGCAGGCGCTGCAAATCCAGCGGTAGCTGATCGATAGCAGGCAGTCGGCAGGCAGCAGGCGGCAGTCCTGTTGAACCTACCGGCTGCCTGCTGCTTCCTGCAAACTGCTTACTGCCCACTGAGGACGGAGGGATCGATGGCGACTCTGGCTCGAACGCGGACGGCTGGGCGCGGCGTCAATCGCGGGACACGGCTGGCCGTTGGGCTGGCGCAGTGGGGCATTGCGCTGCTGACGCTGGCGCTGGTGCTGTTCCCAACATGGCCAATCATCTACCAGAGCTTCTTGCGCCAGCCGCTGTATGAAGCGAACCAGGCGCTGACGCTCAGCAACTACCCGCGCGTGCTAACCAACCCGGCGATCTGGAAGGTGATTGGCAACACAGGTATATTCATGGTTGGCAGCACCCTGCTGGGCACGGCGGTGGGCATTCTGTTCGCCGTGCTGCTCACGCGCACCAACCTGCCGGGCCGCGGCATCTTCGCCAGCCTTGTCACCATTCCCTACTATGTCTCGGCGCTGATCCTGGCGTTTGCCTGGCGCGTGATGTATGGCCCGCAGGGCTTTATTACCGTCGCAGTGGGGCGCATGGGCCTGCCGACCTGGAACCTCTACTCAATGGGCGGGCTGATCGTCGTCTCGGCGCTGTACTTCATGCCGCTGACCTACCTGTACTGCTCGTCGTCGCTACGCCTGGCCGACCCGCAGCTCGAAAATGCGGCGCGCATCAGCGGTGCGCGACCCTTGCGCGTGCTCACCGCCATCACCATCCCGTTGATCCGCCCGGCCATGCTCTACTCGCTCTTGCTCACGCTGGTTTCGGGCATTGAACTGCTGTCGATTCCACTGGTGCTGGGCGTGCCGAACAACATCGACGTGCTCTCGACCTTTCTGTACCGCACCGCCATCCAGAGCGGCACAACCGACTATGGCACGCTGGCGGTGGTTGCGCTCATGGTCGTGGTGTTTGTGACCGTGCTTGTGCGCATGCAGAGCGAGCTGACCAAGCAGGAGCGGCGCTTTGTCTCGGTGAGCGGCAAAATCTCGCGCGGGCGGCTGCTCTCGCTGGGCGTGTGGCGCTGGCCGCTGGCAATCGTCGTTGGCGCAATCGTGTTTCTGCTGATTGTGGTGCCGCTGGCAGGCATTATTCTGCAGGCATTTACGCCATTCCTCAGCCCGCTGGTCAACCCGCTCAAGAGCCTGTCGTTCGACAACTTCCGCGAGGCGCTTGAGTTCCAGAC
>LJCR01001484.1 GCA_001399705.1 Kouleothrix aurantiaca | reverse complement strand
ATGCCGGCCTGTGCGGGCGTGCGGTTGGCCTTGCGATGGTTGCAGGCCGCGCAGGCCGCCACCACGTTCTCCCAGCAGGTTGTGCCGCCCTGTGCACGCGGAACCACGTGGTCGAGCGTGAGGTGGGCGCGGCCCGGCTGAGCACCGCAGTACTGGCAGCTCTCGCGGTCACGCGTGATCACCAGGCGGCGCGAGCAGGGCAGGCGGCGCGTGCGCGGGATGGCGACATAGCGCACCAGGCGCACCACCAGCGGCACGGCGTAGGCCGCACCCTGCGCGCGCAGGCGCTCGGCAGCGGCTTCCACCAGCTCGGCCTTTTCCTGCAGCAGCAGCACCATCGCGCGCCGCACAGACACAATTCGCAGCGGCTCGTAGCTTGCGTTCAGCACCAGCACTTCAGTCACGCGTGATCACCCCCTTCAGGAGTCAGTAGTCAGGTTTCAGGAGTCAGAAGGACCGAACCGAGAGCCAAAAGAACCAAGAACCGAGAACCGAGAACCACAGAACCAGGAACCGCAGAACCAAGAACTGAGAACCAGAACCAAAAGTCAGGTGCGTTCTGATATGCTTGCTCCTGACTTCTGACTCCTGTCTTCTGACTCCTGCTGTTAGAACCAAGAGCCAGGTGCGTTCTGAGTGCTTCTCCTGTCTCCTGACTTCTGTCTTCTGACTCCTGCCGTTGTGGCGGAAAGGGTGGGAGTTGAACCCACAAGGCTTGCGCTCGACGCGTTAGCACCGCGCTGCCGTCACCAGTCGGCTGGCCTTTCCGTATGGAATCGCACGCGGGATTTGCACCCGCAACCCGGCGCTTTGCAGACGCCTGCCTCGCTACTCGGCCTGTGCGACATATGGGGGGATGTGCCGGGTTCGAACCGGCGTCGCCTGGGTCACAGCCGGGCATCCTGGCCACTGGAAGAACATCCCCACGCTGGCTGCGGAGAAAGGACTCGAACCTTTGCATTCCGGTTTCAGAGACCGGCGTTTGTACCAACACAAACTACTCCGCAATCTGGTGCATCCGGCAGGAGTCGAACCTGCAACGAGCCGGGTCTAAGCCGGCGGCCTCTGCCAGTTGGGCTACGGATGCATGTTGGTCAGGTAGGCGGGCTTTGCTCCCACCGCCTTCGGCATGGCGCGCCGACGCTCTGCTGAATGAGCTACTACCTGTCTGGTGGCGGAGACCGGAATTGCACCGGTGTCTGGGGTTTATGAGACCCCCGAGCGTTCTGCTGCTCCACTCCGCTCTGTGTTTGGCGCCCCGACGGGGTTTCGATCCCCGTACTGCTGCTCGACAGGCAGCCATGATCCCATTTCACTACCGGGGCGTGGTTCCGTGACGACTGACGAATGACGAGCGACGACTGACGAACGACGAATGACGAACGACGAATGACGAAGGGCTGGCGCTACTTTGGTCTATCGTCCTTCGTCGTTGGTCATTTCTACCCCTCGCGCCGCGGCACCGTGGCGATCACCTGCGCGCCGCCGTCGCTCGCAATTTCGAGCGTGCCGCCCAGCGCCTCGAGCCGCTCGCGCATGCCCTGCAGCCCGAAGCCGCCCCATGGCCCCGGCGCGGCCACCGGCTGGCTGGGTGTTGTTTGAAAACCTGCGCCATTGTCGCACACATGCAGCCGCACCGACGACGCGCCATATTCCAGCAGAATACGCGCCTGCGTCGCGCCAGAGTGCTTGGCAACGTTCATGAGCGCTTCCTGACCAATGCGCAGCAGCGCCGACTCGTCGCCGGGGGGCAGCTGCCAGGG
>LJCR01001483.1 GCA_001399705.1 Kouleothrix aurantiaca | reverse complement strand
CATCACTGCCGGGCGCGCACGCCTGGAGCCACCCGGCAGTGATGGCCGGCCCGGCATCGAATACGTGGACCGTGCGCTTTGAAGGGACAGAGGTTGCACTGCGCGGCATGACTGGCCCGGTCGAGGCCGCCATCGACGGCGGGGCGGCGCGCACACTCACCCCCGACCCCGAGGGCGGCGCGGTTTCGCTTGCCAGCGGCCTGCCCGACGGCGAACATACGCTGGTGCTGCGCAGCCCGAACGGCGCTCCCGCCGTGTTTCTGGTGGGGCGGGCGCAGCCGCTGGCGTGGCTGTGGGTGCTCGCCCCTGCGCTGCTGCTGCTGGCGCTGGCCGTGGTTGGGGCCTTGATCAGTTTGCGGGTTGCCGGTTGGCGGGTTACAAGTTAGAAGGTTCGCATGTTGCAGGTTCGCAGGTTGACAAGTCGCAGAGCAACTTCAACGTTCAAACCTGCAACATGCTAACTTTCCAACTCACCGCGCCCAATCAAGCCCGCCGTGGTCGCCAGTCTGGTCGATGCGCCGCAAATTGCTGCCATCGGCGTTCATCCGGTAGATACCGCCGAGCGCCATCACCGCCGCCTCCTTGCCGTCAGGCGCAAACGCCACCATCGGCAGGTCCTCGTAGAAGCTGGTGACGCGCCGCAAGCCCGTGCCGTCGGCATTCACCTCCCACAGATCCCATGGCAGGCCGTGCGCCTCGGCTGCGTCTGGCGGCGCTGGCGCTCTGCTGCGTGGCTTGCGCGGGGGTGCGCCTGGCCTGGGCCGAAGTCGCTGTCACCCCGCAAAGCGTGCAATTACTCAATGAGCGTGGGGACATGGTGGTGGAAGGTGTGGTGATCGACGACCCGCGCCGCACGGCCGATGGGCAGCGCATTACGCTGCAGGCATCGCGGGCGCAGGTGCAGGGGCGCTGGCAGGCAAGCGAGGGGTTGGTGCTGGCTACGCTGCCCACCTACCCCGAGTGGCATTACGGCGACCGGCTGCGCCTGTACGGCGTGCTTAGCACGCCGCGTGATGCCGAGCGCGCCGGCCAGTTCGATTACCGGCAGTACCTGGCGCGCAAACATATTTTCAGCATCATGAAGCCGCAGAGTGTGCAGGGGTTGGCCGGCGGCGCGGGCGGCCCCTGGCGCTTCCTGCTCGATCTGCGCGACCACGCCCGGCACGTGCTGCTGCGCGAACTGCCCGAGCCGCAGGCATCGCTGGCGGTGGGTATTCTGCTCGGCCTGCAATCCACCATTCCCGACGATGTCAGCGCCGATTTTTCGGCTACCGGTACATCGCACATTCTGGTCATATCCGGCTGGAATATCTCGATTATTGCCGCCGCGCTGTATAACCTGGCCGCAGCGCTCAAGCTCTCGAAGCGGCGAGCCTTCTGGCCGATTCTGGCAGCGATCTGGCTGTATACACTCTTTGTCGGCGCGACGCCAACCGTGATACGCGCGGCGGTGATGGGCACGATTGTCGTGGTGGGGCAGCGGCTTGAGCGCCCGGCCCACGCGTGGACAACGCTCTTCGCGGCGTGCTGGGCGATGACACTGTGGGACCCGCAGACGCTGTGGGATCTGGGCTTTCAGCTGAGCGCGCTGGCGACGGCTTCGCTGTTTGCGTTTGGCAAGGGCACCGAGGCGCTGCTGATGCTTACCCCCCTGCGCGTGGGCTGGCTCGGCTGGGCGCGCGAGGCGCTTACGGCCACGCTGGCGGCACAGGTGCTGGCGTTGCCACTTATCCTCTACCAGTTTGGCACGTGATAGGGTCTTCC
>LJCR01001482.1 GCA_001399705.1 Kouleothrix aurantiaca | reverse complement strand
CTGCCAACCCCGGCCACCGTGCGCGATGCCCCGCTGGCCAGTGGTGCCTTGCGCCTGCGCGGCTACACCCTTCCGCGCACACAGCTGCGCCCCGGCGAGCGTTTCGGGCTGGCGCTGGTGTGGCAAAGCCTGCAAAAAATCGAGGGCGACCTGAGCGCGCATGTGCGGCTGGCCGATGCGCAAGGTCGCGTGCTGGCTGAGCAAACCCTGGCGCTGGGCGCGCCCGAGCACGGCACGCACACCTGGCAGGAAGGCGAAATCTCCGAGCATAACTTCGCGTTTACCCTGCCTGCTGGCGCGCCCGCTGGCCCTGCCGCCCTCACCGTCGAGCTGCGCGACCAGCGCGGCCAGCCGCTTCCTTTCCGCGATGGCACCACGCCCCTGCCTATCGCCGACCTCACGGTTGTGCGGTAAAATGGCTGCGCTTTGTTCCTTTCATTACTGGCGTACGCATTTGCGTAATTTCGCGCGCGAACGCCGTGCTTTTTGCCTGCGGCAGCAAGGTACTCACTTCTTTTTTGTGTGCCGATTTTGGCGCTCCGCGCCAAAATCGGCACACCTTAATCGTAAAGTACCGCTCTGCCGAAGGCTATAACTCAGGCCGCGAACGAAGCGGCGCGCAGGTCGCCAGGCAAATACCAAAGAATTGAGGAACACCCATGATCGAATGTATCCCCAACTTCAGCGAAGGACGCCGCCCCGAGGTCGTGGATGCGATTGCGGCGGCAGTGGCGGCGGTGCCGGGCGCAACCCTGCTCGACCAGACATCGGACGCCGATCACAATCGCAGCGTGATTACCTTTGCCGGGCCGGCCGATGCAGTGGCCGAGGCGGCCTTCCAGGCGGTGCGCCGCGCCGCCGAGCTGATCGACATGACGCAGCACAGCGGCCAGCACCCGCGCGTGGGCGCAACCGATGTGCTGCCATTTGTGCCGCTTGGCGGTGCAACGCTGGAGCAGTGCGTGGCGCTGGCGCGCTCGGTTGGCCAGCGCATTGGCGACGAGCTTGGCATCCCGGTCTACCTCTACGAAGCCGCCGCCACCCGCCCCGAGCGCGCCGCGCTGCCGAATCTGCGCAAGGGCGAGTACGAGGGCCTGCGCGACGCCATCGGCACCGACCCGGCGCGCGCGCCCGATTTCGGCCCGGCGCGGCTGGGCGCGGCCGGCGCAACGATTGTTGGCGCGCGCCAGCCACTGATCGCCTATAACGTCTACCTCAACACCGCCGATGTCGATGTCGCCAAGCGCATCGCCAAGGCGATTCGTGGCTCGTCAGGCGGGCTGCGGGGCGTGCGCGCGCTGGGCATGCTGGTCGAAGGCCGCGCCCAGGTGTCGATGAATCTGGTCGATTTTCGCACCACACCGGTGCATCGCGTCGTAGAGATGGTGGCGCGCGAAGCGGCCGCCTATGGCGTGCTGGTGGCCGAAAGCGAGCTGATCGGCCTGATCCCCGAAGACGCCTTGCTCGACGCGGCGCGCTGGCTCGCGGAGGCCCGCGCCACCGCGCAGCACGGCGAGTGGCAATTATTTCTCGACGCCACCAACACGAGTGAGACAACAGCCGGCCGACTTATCGACATTCACAACGAGGCGAGCAGATCGCCTCAGTTTGCCGAGAAGGTGGCCCAAAACTGGCTGACCTTCACTGCCGCCTCCGAGATCGCCGCGCCAAAAACGCCGCCAACGGTGCGTCAGGATCTGATTAATGCGCCCAAGCCACCCAGCCGCGCCGATGTGCTGGCTGCCAAGAAAGCGGCCAAATCCTCC
>LJCR01001480.1 GCA_001399705.1 Kouleothrix aurantiaca | reverse complement strand
CCAGCCCTCGCTCAGGTAGGCGTGCTCGTGCGAACAAACGTCGTCGGTAGCATAGATCGTCGCGCCAGCGCGATACACGGCGACGCGCCGGCCACCGTATTCAAACGCCGCCATGCCAGGGTCGGGAAGGTCGCTCAGGGCTGCGAGCCGCACACGTTCAGCCATATACTCCTCGTCAACAGGCTACAGCCCGAGCGCCGCCACCAGCTGCGCCGGCTCTTCGTCCAGCCAGTCGGTCGCAGCGGCGCTGCCGCTAATCACCAGCACCGAAGCGATCGGCGGCACGAAAATAATATCGACCATGCCGTCGTCAGTCACCAGGCCAATGCGGTCGAGCTTGCCGCTGCGCACTTTCACCCACAGGCGCAGCGACATAATGCCAATTTTGGCGATTGTGGGCGCGGCGCGCTCGAAGGCAGGGTTGCTGGCCCACAGGCACTGGCCGTTCAGCGCGCAAAGCGCCGCCGACTCAATACCATAGCGCCCCTGCATTGCGGTGCGGATGTGCTGCGCGGCGCGCGCCACCAGGGCCGGCGTCAGGGTTATCTGTTTGGTCAGGGCCATGGGCGACTCCTGCTAATCAGGCGAAATCAGAGCCCGGCGAGCGACCTGCGCCGAGTAGCTACACTATACGACGGGTGATGGCAATCGGTCAATGTTACTCTTGGGCTAAAAAGCGGCGTGCGCCATTTGCACAAGCAAACGGTGCACGCCGCCATTCACAGCTCAGAAGCGCGATCTAGCCGACCGAGCCTTCCATCTCCATCTGGATCAGGCGGTTCAGCTCAACCGCATACTCCATCGGCAGCTCGCGCGTGAAGGGCTCCATGAAGCCCAGCACGATCATCGACATCGCATCGGCCTCGGGCAGGCCGCGGCTCATTAGGTAGAACAGCTGCTCCGCACCAATCCGGCCGACGGTGGCCTCGTGCGCCAGCGTGCAGTTGTCTTCCTCGATCTCGATGAACGGGATCGTGTCCGATGCCGAGCGGTCGTCGAGGATCAGCGCGTCGCAGTTGACGTTGATCTTCGAGCCGTACGCGCCGGGCGCAACTTTCGCAAGGCCGCGGTAGGTCGTCTTGCCGCCGTCTTTCGACACCGACTTGTTGGTGATGCGGCTGGTCGTCTCGGGCGCAATATGCACCATCTTCGCGCCGGCGTCCTGGTGCTGGCCCTTGCCCGCATACGCCACCGAGAGCACCTCGCCCTTGGCCTTGCGGCCCATCAGGTACACCGAGGGGTACTTCATGGTCAGGCGCGAGCCGATATTGCCATCCACCCACTCCATGCTGGCTTCTTCGTAGGCCACCGCGCGCTTGGTGACCAGGTTGAAGATGTTGTTGGCCCAGTTCTGGATGGTGGTGTAGCGGCACTTGCCGCCCTTGTTCACGATGATCTCCACCACGGCCGAGTGCAGCGAGTTGGTGCTGTAGACTGGCGCGGTGCAGCCCTCGATGTAGTGCATCGAGGCGCCTTCCTCAACCACAATCAGCGTGCGCTCGAACTGGCCCATGTTCTCGGCGTTGATGCGGAAGTAGGCCTGCAGCGGGATGTCGACGTGCACGCCCTTGGGGACATAAACAAACGAGCCGCCCGACCATACTGCTGTGTTTAGCGCCGCGTACTTGTTGTCGGCCGAAGGGATGATCGTGCCGAAGTACTTCTTGAACAGCTCGGGGTACTCTTTCAGCGCGGTGTCGGTGTCGAGAAAGATCACGCCCAGCTTGGTCCACTCTTCGCGCAGCGAGTGGTAGACCACCTCGGACT
>LJCR01001481.1 GCA_001399705.1 Kouleothrix aurantiaca | reverse complement strand
GTGCTGGTGGTGGCGGCGTTTTTCTCCACCGAGCTGTTCACCAGCGCGCTGGAAAAATCACGCGTTGCCCCGCAGCTCATGCGCGTGCTTGGCACGGTGGTGCTGGCATTCCTGCCTGCGCCCTTTCATCTTCCGGTACAGCGCTTGCTATCTGGTGGGTAGCGACACTGCAACTTCGAGTTTACAGCAAACGTCAAGTCTGGTAGAATCGTAGGGGTAGAATACACGGCTAGGAGTACATGATTATCGAATCCTCGACATTAGCCCGCCGCGCTGTTGAGCTAGCGGAAGACAAGCAGGCCAGCGACATTGTGATGCTGGATCTGCAGAAGCTCAGCGCCGTTGCCGATTATTTTGTGATCTGCACCGGGGAAAGCGACCGCCAGCTCAAGGCGATTGTCGATTCAATCGACGAAACGATCGGCCGCGAGTTCGGCCGCGACGCCCGCATCGAGGGCACGCCCGACACCGGGTGGGTGCTGCTCGACTATGGCGACGTTGTAGTGCACATTTTCTCAGTCGCATTGCGCGACTTTTACCGTCTCGAACGTCTCTGGAGCAAGGCGACCCCGGTCGTGGTCGTGCAATGAGGGGCCATTATGGAAACCAACCGCAGCAAACGCTATGCCCTGTTCGCCATCGGCGCAGCGCTGGGTAGCGCTTTCGGCCTGATCATCGGCTCACTGCTGACGTTCTGGATCGGCGAAGGCACACTGCGCGCCATCCAGCGCGGCCTGCGCCGCCTCACCGGCGGCGACGATCGGCCCAACTTCGAGATGCTGCTTCAGTAAAATTCCGCTTCTGCAAGCTCAGCGTTGAGTGGCCGAACGCCTCATGATTCCCTGCCCGGAACTCACCCCTGAAACCACAGAACACCACGCGCCTACAGCTTCGCCTTGCGCTCGTGCTCGTCGCCCACCCACTCGCTTGCGCCGTCGGCCCAGATTTCTTTTTTCCAGATCGGCGCAACCTGCTTGATACGATCCATGATCTGCTCGGCCGCCTCGAAGGCTTCGTGCCGGTGTGGGGCGGCCACGACGATCAGCACCGCCGCTTCGCCAATTTCCAGCCGCCCGATGCGGTGGTGAATGGCGATCGGGCCGGTGCCCCACTGCGCGCGCGCCTCCTCGGCCAGCTGCGCCAGCACTTTCACCGCCATTGGCGCAAACGCCTCGTACTCGAGGAATGCGGTCGCGCGGCCGCCAAAGTTGTTGCGCACAATCCCGGCGAAGGTCACCACTGCGCCCATGTCGGGGGCGGCCACCAGCGCAGCCAGCGGTGTGGCATCGAGCGGCGCGTTGCTGATATGGAAAAAGGGCGTTGTCATCACTTCCAGCCTTTATGTTCACGCTGCGCCGGCGGCCTGCGAGCGCCCGCCGCTGACTGGGGGAATAAACGCGATCTCGTCGCCATTGTGCAGCTCGGTTTCGGGCGTGCCATATTCCTCGTTGACGGCAAAGAGCAGCCGGCGGCGGTATGGCTCCAGCCGCGGGTAGCGCGCGGTCAGCGCGTCCCACAGCGAGCCCACGGTTGCGCCATCGGGCAGCTCAATTGTTTCCTCGCGCTGGCCAGTGATGTCGCGGTGGCCGGCAAAATAGCGTACCATTACCTGCATGGCTGCCCCATTCCTATGCTGCGGCGCGCACCGGCACGCCCTGCCCGGCCAGGTACTCTTTCACCTGCCCAACCGTATACTGCCCGAAGTGGAAGATCGACGCCGCCAGCACCGCGTCGGCCTGGCCGTCGCGCAGGCCGGCCAGCATGTGC
>LJCR01000148.1 GCA_001399705.1 Kouleothrix aurantiaca | reverse complement strand
GTACGAATGGGCGCGGCGGCGCAAACTGCGGCGAGCGATCGAGCATCTCGTCGCGGCGCTGCTGCATCCACTGCCACAGCGCCCAAGCGCCCAGCGCGGCGGCCAGCAGCCAGAAGCTTCGTTTTACCATAGCATATGCTCCAACAGCGGGGCGAATACAGCGTGGTGCGACGCCATCATACCACAAGCTTGTGCTAATACTGTCTGAAAAACGCCTGCGTATGATGTTCAAGCGCGTCATATAATTGGTGTTAATTCACGATTATTTGAACATTTCCGAATTTCTGGATATACTATTCGCGAGTCGTCTGCCATTTATTCCAGGCATCTGGCATTTCCTTTCACTGCAACGTCACGATACCCAATTGTTACGCTTGCAAGGCTGTGTACAGTTACGCAGCCTGGGAAAGAGAATGCAATGCGCCGCCGTATTCTGCTCCTTGTTCTGCTGTTTCTGCTGCTCCCCCTGCCGGCCCATGCCGCCACAACGCTTACTATTGATCCGAAAACTCGCATCGCTGCGGTGTCGCGCCAGTCGGTGGGTTTGAACACCAACTACCTGATGGACGGCGCAACCAATACCCTGGATGGCATTGCAGCGCTGAATGTTGGCGCGCTGCGCTACCCCGGCGGCGAGAAATCCGACAGCTACCTGTGGTCGGTTCCGCCTTTCACGCAGTCGCAGCCGAGCCTCTCGCGCACCGGGCCAAACGAATGGCCAAGCGGCGACCGCACCCTGGTGAACGCCGACGGCTCGTTTGTGCGCCCGCCGCTGGATTTCGACCAGTTTATGGCGATTGCGCAATCGCGCAGCGCTGAACCAGTGCTTGTGGTCGATTTCGACAGCATGTTCAAGCCGGCTGAGCCGGGTGGCACCGCGCCCGCGCCGCAAGATCTGCTCGATAGCGCCGTGGCGTGGGTGCGCTATGCCAGCGCGCACAACTACAACGTGCGCTACTGGGAACTTGGCAACGAAAGCTACCAGGGTTCGTTCAACGGCAGCCCGAGCGCCCAGCAATATGCCGAGCAGGCAGTAGTGTTTGCACAGGCCATGAAAGCCGCCGACCCAAGCATCAAAATCGGGGTGAATGGCGGGAATGACGCCTGGTGGAGCACGATCTTGCCGATCACAAGCCCATACGTTGATTTTCTGGTCGTTCATAACTACCCGGCCTACGATTGGGCATCGTACAGCGCATATAGCTCGAAAACCACTCTTATGGCCGATGTTGACCGTGCAAATCTGGCAATTGCGCGCTTTGCGCAGGCACCCGATCGCAGCCGGCTGAAAATTGCCATCACTGAGTATAACGCTCTGTCGTGGGGCGGCTGGGGCGACGCAAACGATATTGGCCACGCCCTGGTTGCGTTCGATATTCTTGGCCAGCAGCTGCAGTACCCACAGGTGATGTTTTCGCTGTTCTGGAATACACGATGGATCAGTAACGATGCCGGCGTAAAGGTTTTTGATGCATTAACGCCAGATAATACCGTTACGCCGGTTGGGCAGTCGCTTGCGCTGTTTTCGAACTATATGCACGACTCGATGGTAAAAGCAAGCAGCAACAGCACACTGCGCACCTTCGCCAGCTACAACACAAAAACGGGCGCTTTAACTGTTTGGGTGCTGAACAAAAAGACGTCGAGCCAATCGGCGAGCATCAAGCTTTCGAACTACAAGGCCAGCAGTAAAACTGTGAAGCAAACAGTCTTTCGCGGCACGAGCTCGGGCGACACCCAGCCAACCCTGAAAACGCTGTCGTCGCTTTCGCTTAGCAGCAACGCCGTTTCCCTCAATGCGCCAGCGGTGTCGATCACGATCTTGCAGTTCCAGGGCAAGGTGTCGTAAAACAGAATCGAGAACCACGGAACCAAGAACTGCTCGTGCTCGCTAGCCGAGGGCACACCGATTGAGCCACAGAGCGCACAGCGGCCACTGAGTTGATTGCCAACACTCGGTGGCCGCTGTTTCTTTTCCGTGGCCCAGTCATGCAGGCGGCGCGATCAGGCCGCGCAGCTTCGCGGGGTTGGCGATGCCCTCGGCCAGGTCGTCGCCTTTTGGCGTTTCCAGCAGCATCGGCAGCCCCTCGAAGCGCGGGTCGTTCACGATGGCGCGAAAGCCTTCCAGGCCGACGCAGCCTTCGCCAATATGCGCGTGCCGATCAACGCGGCTCCCCAGGTCTTTCTGCGAGTCGTTCAGGTGAAACGCCTTCAGGCGATCCAGGCCAATCACGCGGTCGAACTCGGCAAAGGTGGCGGCGCATGCCGCGGGCGTGCGGATGTCGTAGCCGGCGGCGAGCAAGTGGCAGGTATCGGCGCAGACGGCTACGCGCTCGGGGTGATGCGCGCCGGCGATCAGCTCGGCGAGGTGCTCGAAGCGATGGCCCAGGCAAGTGCCTTGCCCGGCGGTTGTTTCCAGCAGAATGATCGTGTCGCCGCCCACGCCCGCGTCGAGCAGGCGGTTCAGCGCGGCGATCTCGCGCTGGAGGCCGGCCGCCTCGCCCGCGCCGGTGTGCGCGCCGGGGTGCGTGACGAGGTAGGGAATGCCCAGCGCCGCGCAGCGCTCCAGCTCGTCGCCAAATGCCGCAATCGACTTCTCCCACAGATCGTCCTTGGGCGAGGCCAGGTTGATCAGGTAGGAGTCGTGCACAATCAGCGGGCCAAGGCCACTGCGCTCCTGCTCGGCCTTGAACTGCGCGATCTCGGCGTCGCCGAGCGGTTTGCCGCGCCACTGCTGCTGGTTCTTACTGAAAATCTGGATGGTGTCGCAGCCGGCGCGCTCGCCAAGCGCAAATGCGCGGTGCAGCCCGCCCGATGTCGACATGTGCGCGCCAAATTTCATGCCTGCCCCCTGCCGCGTGCGGCAACTATACGAAAATCTGTGCTAGGCGCATTATAGCGCGGATCGCTCGCTGGCGCACCACACGATCGGAGCGAGGCGGGGATATTTGGTTACGAGGCATTCTCCACAGGTAGTCAACTATTCATTAAATACCAGCATGTTTCCCCATATACTTTGTACAAGCAATCACGATTTTTCACATATATGGAGGAACCCAATGAAAGCGCTACGTCTCTTCCCGAAGATGGTGATCGTTGTCGGTATCGCGTTCGCAGTGGCAGGCCTGGTTGTTGCAGGTGCTGGCATCTACATCCAGAATTTCGTAACAGGGCAGCTGGCCGCGCAGGAAATCACCACGCCTGAGGACGCCTCAATTCCGAACACGCCGGTGAACAACATGGCTACCGCGCTGAGCATGGCCAATATCATTCAGCACCACGCTGCGGCGAGCGGCAACAATCTGACTTACGCCCAGATGGGCCGTTTCGCGGTTGCGAGTGGCGACCCGGCCGGCACGAACAAGGCTGAGGACGCGTTGAAGGATGCCAGTGGCAAGCCAGTAGCGAACCAGGCCCGCAACACGCAGCTCACCGCTGCCAGCCTGGTCACCGCGCTCAGCCTGTCGGCGATGGCGATTGGCGCTTCGTACGGCGCGATTGCTCTGGGTATCGCGTTCGTGGCGCTGGGCCTTGTAATCGCCGGCCTGGGCTACGCGCTGCTGGGCCTGATTACTCCGGCGGTGGCGCAGCGCTTCGGCCTGCACCCGGTTGCGTAAGTACCAAGGCTCGCCAGGCAGCGCCTGGTAGGAACAGGAAAAGGGAGCGGCAGCGCCGCTCCCTTTTCCTGTTGTCAGCACGGATCTGCTCGGGCCGCAGCGCCGGCTGGAGCTGTGCGTTCAAACTCCCCAACTTCCTGCCACCCGCAACCCTGCACAGCCCACTTGTCTCGGTTTGTGCGTGCGCGCTTCTCTGTGTTTCTATTTGGTCTGTCAAATTACCTTGACAGGCATAGTAATATGGCATATACTGCTCGCGCGAGGTGGAAACAATGACCGAAAACAAAATTACATCCGACCTGCTGCGCGGCAATACCGACACAATGATTTTGCGCCTTCTCTGCGAAGCCGATCGGTACGGCTACGAGATCGTCAAGCTGATTGCCGAGCGCTCAGGCGGCGAGTACGAGCTGAAAGAAGCCACGATGTATTCCAGCGTCCGGCGGCTTGAGACGGATGGCGACATTGCATGGTACTGGGGCGACGAGTCGCAGGGTGGCAGGCGCAAATACTTCCGGATCACGGAAAAGGGCCGCGCCACCTATGCCGCCAACAAGAGCAACTGGGAGTATGCAAAGCGCGTGCTCGACACATTGCTGTAAGGAGATGCGAGGGAATGAGTGAAAAGCTAACAAGCTATGTGAATGGCGTTTTTGCGCCATACAGTGGCATAAAAAGTGTCGACGAGCTCAAGGCCGACCTGCTGTCGGATCTGCAGGAGCGCTTCCGCGAGCTCAAAGCCGAAGGCAAGGACGACGAAACCGCTTTTGCGATGACGATCGACAGCATTGGCGATATTGAGCAGACCGTGCAGGAGGTTGCGAACCTGTCCCGCTCGCTGGAGCGCCAGGTGCTGACAAACTTCAGCGGCACCAACCTGCCCGCGACCGACTTCGCGGGCGTTACCGCGCATAAGCGGAAATTCGAGGGGAGCGCGCTGCGCGGCTCTGACTTTTCGGGCGCAGACCTGACTGGCAGCTCATTCAAGGCCAGCGATGTGCGCGAAACCAATTTCGACCGGGCAAACCTGACCGATTGCACCTTCTACGCGCTCGATCTGTCGGGTGCGAGCTTCCATCAGTCGATCCTGGTGCGCACCAACTTCAGCACATCGGGGCTTGAGGGCGTCACGTTCGTCGATGTCAGGCTGATCGATGTCAACATGACCATGACCGATCTGCGAAAAACAATCTTCGAGCGCTGCGTTTTCAACGGCACCGACTTTCGGCAGTGCGACCTGCGCGGCATGCGGCTGGACGGGCACACCTTTGTCGGCGTCAAGTTTGATAAGGCGGCGCTGAGCGAGGCATCGTTCCAGGGCGCAACGCTCAGAAATGTTTCGTTTGTGCCCGGCTTTGCCCTGACGAACAAATACTATCGCGCGCTCAAAACCATCAGCTTTGACGGCGCGACGATGGATAAGCTGACCTACGCCGCGCTCAAAGGCATGGGGGTCGATTTACCAACCGTGACCATTATCTAAACTGCAGGAGGGCCGGACATGCACAACCAGGCAATCCAGGTACGCGGGCTGCAAAAATCCTACAAGCAGCTCCAGGTGCTGAAAGGCGTGGATCTTGAAGTGGCACGGGGCAGCATCTTTGCCCTGCTCGGCTCCAATGGCGCGGGCAAAACCACGGTTATCAAAATCCTCACCACGCTGCTGCGCCAGGATGGCGGAACTGCTGCTGTTAATGGTTTCGATGTTGCCGCAAAGCCCGAGAGCGTGCGCCAGTCGATCAGCCTGACCGGGCAGTTCGCCGCGGTGGACGAAATACTGACCGGGCGCGAAAACCTGCTCCTGATCGCCCGGCTGCGGCATCTGAATAACCCGCGCCAGGTTGCGGACGAACTGCTGAGCCGCTTTGGCCTGAGCGATGCCGCCAACCGCCGTGTTTCTACCTACTCGGGTGGGATGCGCCGCCGGCTCGACATTGCCATGAGCCTGGTGGGCGCGCCGCCGATCATTTTCCTCGACGAACCGACCACCGGGCTTGACCCCGAGGCGCGCATCGAGGTGTGGAAAACCGTCAAAGCGCTTGCGGCGAACGGCACCACGGTCTTTCTTACCACACAATACTTGGAAGAAGCCGAGCAGCTTGCCGACCAAATCGCGATTCTGCACGAGGGGAAGATCATTGCAAGCGGCACGCTCGCCGAGCTGAAAACGCTGTTCCCGCCGGCAACGGTGGAGTATGTGGAAAAGCAGCCGACCCTGGAGGATATTTTCCTCGCAATCATTGGCAAAAAGGAAGGCAAGTGATGGAGATGGCCAGAACACACTATTTCAGCGACATGAGCGTGATGCTGGGGCGTTCCATGCGCCATATTTTCCGCAGCCTGGATACAATCATCACCGTCACGATCATGCCAATCATGTTTATGCTGCTGTTTGTGTATGTGTTTGGCGGCGCGATTCAAACCGGCACCGACAGCTATGTGAACTACCTGCTGCCCGGCATCCTGCTGATTGCGATTTCAAGCGGCATCGCCTACACGTCGTACCGGCTGTTTATGGATATGCAGCGCGGCATCTTCGAGCGGTTCTACTC
>LJCR01001479.1 GCA_001399705.1 Kouleothrix aurantiaca | reverse complement strand
ATGTTGTACAGCCCAACGATCAGACCGATGATGCCGCCAATCGCCGCGACCGGCCCAATTGCAATGACGCCGATCAGCGCGCGGATGACCGCAATTGGTGCCCAGAACAGCGCAATATCGTAGGCCAGCTCGCCAAATGCGCCGGTGCCGCCAAACAGCCGCCCCAGCAGGTAGACCAGCCCGGTCCAGACGAAAAACGCCAGCAGCGTGAAGACCAGCCCGCCGATGATCGCGCCCGTCATGCTTTGCCCGCCCATCATGCTCGTCGCGAAAGCTGGCAGCGGCTCGCCATTCAGCCGGTTTTGCAGATCGCGCATCTGCTGTTCGAGGTAGGGACGATTGAGCAAGAAACTGATCACGCCCAGGATGGCGCTGATAACCGTGCTAATGGCAATATAGATGGTGGCCCAGCCCAGGTCGTTGCGCTCGTATTCCTCAAAAGTGGCGACCGACGGCCGCAGCAGCACAGCGCGGCTGGCGTTCAGCATCTGCTGAAACATTGTTTTCTCCTTTTGCTATCACACCGCTTACCACTCTATGATACGCGCCGTTCTGCCAGGAGTTGCAGAACTGCAGCCAAAACCAAGAACCAAGAATCGGCTGCGACTCTTCGTGCCTTCGTGTCTTCGTGGTGAAAGAAAAATGCACGTATAACCTGCACGCCTTTTACACTGGCTTGCCCGCGCGATATTCCTGCAATTCGGCAACACGCGCCTTGCTCATTTCGTCGAGCGTGGCGTGCCAGCCGTCGCGGTAGGCGTTCAGCGTATCGACCAGTACCTCGGTGGCGGCCAGGTTGCGGAACCATTTGCGGTCGGCCGGTACGATATACCAGGGCGCGGCCTCGGTGCTGCAGCGCTCCAGCGCGTCTTCATACGCGTTCTGGTAGTCGTCCCAATACTCGCGCTCGCGCCAGTCGCCGGCCGAAAGTTTCCACGCCTTGGTGACATCCTGCTCCCGCTCGCGCAGCCGTTCTTCCTGCTCGCCCTTGCTAATATGCAGAAACAGCTTGACGATGATCGTGCCGGTGGCGGCCAGCAGCGCCTCGAACTGGTTGATCTGCTCGTAGCGCGCCTGCCAGACCTCTTTCGGCGCAAGGTCGTGCACGCGCACCACCAGCACGTCTTCGTAGTGCGAGCGGTTGAACACGCCAAATTCGCCCTTGCGCGGCGCGACTTTGTGCACGCGCCACAGGAAATCGTGCGCCAGCTCTTCTTCGGTAGGCACCTTGAACGACTCGACGCGCACGCCTTGCGGGTTCAGGTTCAGCAGCACATTGCGAATGGTGCCGTCCTTGCCGCTGGTGTCCATGCCTTGCAGCACCAGCAGCACGCTGTGGGTGCCGGCGGCGTAGAGTTCTTCCTGAATCACATCCAGCTCGGCATTGAGCTTGGCGAAGCGCGCCAGCCCTTCTTCCTTGTCCATGCCGCCATTGTCGTCGGGCTTGATTTTGCTGAGCGCGACCTTGCTGCCGGGCGCGACTTTGTGAGCGTAGGGCATAGTTCCTCCTTTATTCTCAGAAGTATGCAGCCGGCAGTATGCAGTCGCCACACTGCCGGCTGCATACTGCTAGCTGCATACTGCTAGCTGCGAACTGTTACAACGTGCTCAATAGCGCGCCCACGCGCAGGACTTCATCTTCGGTGTTGTAGAAGTGCGGCGCGATGCGTATGCCCCTGCCGCGCGGGATGCAGATGATGCCCTCCGCTTCGAGCTTGGCGCTGGCGGCGGCCGGATCGGGCACGCGCGGGATGACAATGCCCGAGC
>LJCR01001478.1 GCA_001399705.1 Kouleothrix aurantiaca | reverse complement strand
GAATATACACCACGGAGACACAGAGGCACGGAGGTTTTGGAGAGTTGCAGGTTTGAATGTTTGGAAGTTGCAGGTTGGTAGTCCAAGCCCGAAACCCCAGACCCTAAACCCTCGGGCGGTTCCGTAGTCTTGGTTCTTGGTTCCGTGATTCCTAGTTCTGCGGTTCTTGGTTCTGCGGTTCTCAGTTCTGTGGTTCTTGGTTCTGTGGTTCTCGGTTCTCGGTTCCGCGTTTCTTACCCACCATGTCGGCACCGTTCACAAGGAGCACATCGTGAAGACCAGTTTGCAAATCGCTTCCGAAGCTACGATTGCACCGATCAGCGCCGTTGCTGAGCAGCTTGGCATCCCCGAGCAGTATGTCGAATATCACGGCCGCAGCAAGGCCAAGATCGACCTGAACCTGCTCGACGCCTATCGCGACCGCCCGCTCGGCAAGTACATTCTGGTCACGGCAATCACGCCCACGCCGCTGGGCGAAGGTAAAACCACCACGACCATCGGCCTGGGCATGGCGCTGAACAAAATCGGCAAGCGCGCCGCGATTGCGCTGCGCCAAAGCTCGCTTGGCCCGGTGTTTGGCATCAAGGGCGGCGGCGCGGGCGGCGGCTACTCGCAGGTGGTGCCGCTGGAAGAAAGCATCGTCCACCTCAACGGCGACATCCACGCCATTCAGCAGGCCCACAACCAGATCGCCGCGCTGGTGGACAATAGCTGGTACCACGGCAACCCGCTGAACATCGACCCCGACCGGATCGTGATTCGCCGTGCCATGGACGTGAACGACCGCTTTCTGCGCAATATCACGATTGGCCTGGGCGGCGACAAGCATGGCTTCCCGCGCGACACCGGCTTCGACATGACCGTTGCCAGCGAGCTGATGGCGATCCTGGCGCTGGCGACCGGCTCGACTGCGGTTGAAGCGATCAAGAGCCTGCGCGCGCGGATCGGCAAGATGGTGGTGGCCTTCACCAAGGATGGCAAGCCCGTGACCGCCGACGATGTGCGCGCGGCCGGCGCGGCCGCCGTGCTGATGCGCGAAACGCTCAAGCCCAACCTGATGCAGACGATTGAGAACACGCCGGCCTTTATTCACGCCGGGCCGTTTGCCAACATCGCGCACGGCAACTCCTCGATTGTGGCCGACCAGATTGCGCTGCGCCTGGCCGACTATGTCGTGACCGAGGCCGGCTTTGGCATGGACATGGGCGGCGAAAAGTTCTTCGACATCAAGTGCCGCGCTTCGGGCCTGTGGCCGGCCGCCGCCGTGGTAGTGGCGACGGTGCGCGCGCTGAAGAGCCACACCGGTAAGTACAAGATCACGCCGGGCAAGCCGCTGCCGCCCGAGCTGCTGGCCGAAAACCCCGACGACGTGCTGGTGGGCGGGGCGAACCTGCGCAAGCAGATCGCCAATGCGCGCGCGTTTGGCGTGCCGGTGGTGGTCGCGCTGAACGCCTTCCCCGACGACTATCCTTCCGAGATCGAGGCAGTGCGCCAGATCGCGCGCGAGGCCGGCGCGGCCGACATGGCCGTGAGCAGCGTGTTTGCCGACGGCGGCGCGGGCGGAATCGATCTGGCGCAGAAGGTCGTTGCGGCGGCCGAAAGCTCGAACGCGACGCCGCAGTTCCTGTACCCGCTGGAAATGCCAATCAAAGGCAAGATCGACGCGATTGCGCGCGCGATCTATGGCGCGGATGGCGTGAGCTACACCGAGCAGGCCAGCGAGCAGATCGAGTCGTTCGAGGCGAATGGCTTTGGCAACCTGCCGATC
>LJCR01001477.1 GCA_001399705.1 Kouleothrix aurantiaca | reverse complement strand
GAATTTGCCGCTGGCGGGCTGCGCGGCCGCGTGCGCCTGCTGTTTCAGCCCGCCGAAGAAGACGAGGGCGGCCAGCCCATGAGCGGCGCGCCCATGATGCTGCGCGACGGCGCGCCCGACGGCGTGGACGCGGTGATTGCGCTCCATGTCGACTCCATGCAGCCCTTCGGGAAAGTGACCATGCGCGACGGCTGGGACTCAGCCGCAGCCGACCAGTTCAAAGCCTGGATCACCGGCAGCGGCGGGCATGGCGCCTACCCGCACGAAGCCACCGACCCGCTGTGGATGCTTGGCCCGGTGCTTCAGGCACTCCACGGCATTGTGGCGCGGCGCGTCGACCCGCAGCAGCCGGCGGTATTGACGGTTGGGCAGGTACACGCCGGCACCGCCTCAAACGTCATTCCGCCCGAGGTCTTCCTCCATGGCACGCTGCGCAGCTACGACGAAGATGTGCGCAACCTGCTGGCTGAGCAGGTCGAGCATGCGCTGAGCATTGTGCGCCCGCTGGGCGGCGACTACCGGCTGGAAATTTCGCGTGGCTACCCGGCCGGCAAGAATAGCGCGGTGGTCAGCGGCTGGCTGGCGCGCACCGCCACCGACATGCTTGGCGCCGACGCGCTCGACCCCACGCCACCCGGCATGGGCGCGGAAGATTTCGCCTACATGACCGACCGAGTGCCGGGCGCAATGTTCCACCTCGGCGCGGCCGTGGGCGACATGTCCCGTGCGCATCATACGCCCGTCTTCGATATCGACGAGCGCTGCCTGCCCGTGGGCGCAGCCATCCTGGCCGAAACGGCGCGTCGCTTCCTGAATGGCGAGGTTGCGCTGAAATAGCGCGCACGTTGCAAAACCAGTGCTTGGTTCTCGGCTCTTGGTTCTGCGGTCCTTGGTTCTCGGTTCTGCGGTTTTGTAGTTCTGCGGTTCTTCTCGCCTTTCGTGTCTTCTTTGTAGTTCTGCGGTTCTGCGGTTCTGCGATCCTTGGACCTCGGCTCTTCTCGCCCTTCGTGTCTTCGTGCCTTCGTGGTTACGGTTCTTGGTTCTCGGTTCTCGGCTCTTGGTTTTCGCTTCCCCAGCATTGTGGCACACTATATGCAATCTTTATAACAGGAACCTTTGTCGGCACATCCGCGGCAGATACCGGCATTTCTTGCGATAAGGAGCATAGTATGACCGATCAAAATGCCACTCGCGAACAGCTCATCCAGGGGCTTCAGGAAGATCTGGCGCGTGAGTACAAAGCGATTATTCAATATGTGGTCTACAGCCAGGTAATCAATGAGGCGCAGTACATGAATATTGCCGCCGAGCTCGAGAAGCACGCCCATGAAGAGCTCGACCACGCGATTCGCATCGCCAAGCAGCTCGACTACTATGGTGTCTACCCGACCACGACGCCCAAGCAGATCGACACCTCGGAAGACTCGAAGGAAATGCTCCAGTTCGATCTCGAAGGCGAAGATGAGACGGTTGCGAACTATCGCGAGCGCATCCGCCAGGCCAACGCGCTGGGCGAGTTCGCGCTCGCCGAGGAGCTGCAGGAGATCATTCGCCAGGAGCAGGAGCACCAGATCGACCTTGCCTCAGCCCTTGGTATTGTCGCTGACCCCAGCCAGCGCGGCGGCAAAACCAAACCGTAGGCTCATTTATAGCAAACAAAAACCGCCGCCGAGATATCTCGGCGGCGGTTCTGTTTTGCCTTTGCGAAGCGTTAGCGCCCGGCGACCAGCGTTGCCTGGCTGAGGATATTCCACACCACATTCGGGAA
>LJCR01001476.1 GCA_001399705.1 Kouleothrix aurantiaca | reverse complement strand
ATGGCGGGCCTTTCTGTGGAATGCCGGGACAGTCGGCAGTCGGCAGCTTGCAGTCGGCAGTTGGCAGCTTGCAGTCGGCAGTTGGCAGCTTGCAGTCGGCAGTTGGCAGCTTGTAGTTGGCAGTTGGCAGCTTGCAGTCGAGGGAGCAGGCACTGCAATCGAGGGAGCAGGCGCTGCAATCGAGGGAGCAGGCGCTGCAATCGAGGGAACAGGCGCCGCAATCGAGGGAGCAGGCGCTGCAATCGAGGGAGCAGGCGTTACAGTTGAATTGTGATGGCTCATAATCGAATTACGCGAGCTGCAATCGTCATAGCTGCGAACGAATTGCCCACAGGTCGGGAAAGAATGGCCGCACGGTCGCCGCCAGGTAAGCCGCGCCGGGCGAGCCGCCCGTGCCGGGCTTCGCGCCAATCGTGCGCTCGACCATCTTCACGTGGCGGTAGCGCCATTCCATAAAACCCTCGTCGAGATCGACCAGCCGTTCGCAGATCGCGCTCACCGCAGCATCGCGCCGGTAAATGTCGATCAGAACCTCCTGCACTGCGGGCGAGGGCTTGAGCGGCTCGGTCACATCGCGCAGCAGCTGATCGGGCGGCACGGCGTAGCCGCGCAGTTCCAGAAAGGCCAGAAACGCGTCCCACAGGCTCGGCTGCTCGAAACGCTGGCGCAGGCGCTCAAGGCCAAAGGTATCGGCCGGGTAGTGCGCAAAAATATTGGCGCGCTTGTAGCCCATCGCAAACTCGATCTCGCGGAACTGCACCGACTGAAAGCCGCTGCCCGACTCCAGCGCGGCGCGGAAGGAGTTGAACTCCAATGGCGTCATCGTCTCAAGAATATCGACCTGCCCAACCACGGTTTTGAGGATGCTGCGCAGGCGCTGGAGCGTGTGCCCGGCGCGGGCGCGCTGGTTCTGGCGCAGCAGCGCGCACGCAAAATCGAACTCGTGCAGCATCTGCTTGAACCATAGCTCGTACACCTGGTGGATGATGATGAACAGCAGCTCGTCGTGCTCGGGCTGGCCGCCGCTGGCGCTGCGCGGCTCTTGCTGGCGCAGCAGATCGGTCAGGTGCAGGTAGGTGGAGTAGTTGAGGGCTTCGGACATCGCTGTTCCTTTGGTTGAATACGGCGGTGTATCAACGGCGCGCGGCGCTGGCGTATGATACCACAGCTTGTTTCGCCTGCGCGGCGAGAATGTTACGCCTGCGCGGCGAGGTGTTTCGCCTGCGCGGCGAGAATGTTACGCCTGCGCGGCAAGGTGTTTCGCCTGCGCGGCGAGGTGTTTCGCCTGCGCGGCGAGGTGTTTCGCCTGCTCGATTTCAAATCAGTTTGCTCAGGCCACAGGCTGTACCTGCTCAAGCCAGTTTGCTCAGGCCGCAAGGCCACAGGGGGCGGCGCTCGCCCCCTGTACCCCCGGCGCTGGGGCTTGCGCCCCAGACCCCGAATTTGATGCCGGTATCATCGTGAATGATTGCCTGTCATGCCTCCGTTATGGATAGGATCAGGCAGCATTTGATGTGGGCTACGCCAATTTCTGATGCTTTCAAGATGCGTAAGGATTGCTTGCTCGATGCCTTGCTGGCATCCATAACGGAGGCACGACACATTATGATTTCGTCCTTGTTCCACGCCCTTTATGGGGTTCGGGGCAACGCCCCGACTGCGGGGTGCAGGGGTGCGCAGTCGCACCCTTGCCGCGGAGCGCGAGGGCGCGCATGCAAACCCATGTTGCCCCACACCACATCATCATGTACCATGGCCCGCGCGCCGCC
>LJCR01001474.1 GCA_001399705.1 Kouleothrix aurantiaca | reverse complement strand
CTGGCAAACGCGCAAGTGCTATAATTCTGCGTGCTGCTCAACAAAATGCGCGCGGCTGGCGTCATATGGGTGTGGGCGCAGGGCCGTCCGCAGAACAAGGAGTTGAACTGTGCGAGGGCTTCGTTTCGACTGGCGCTGGGTCGCAGTGATTGCGGTGCTGGTGGTGCTGACAAATTCTTCGCGCTTGCCGCCGCTAGTCACCGCGCTGGTGGTGGGTGGCGCAGGCGTGTGGCTGCTGATGATGGGCTGGCGCGTGTGGGTGCGTGAAGGCGGGGCGCCCAGCCGCGCGCGTGTGACCTACTGGCGCGGCCAGCGCATCGAGGTTGCGCCACAGCGGCGCGGGCCGGCGCTGCCGCGCATGCGCGATATTGGCCCGGCGGCGCTGTATTTCATTATCGGCGTGGTGCTGCTGCTGGCCGCGGGCGCAATTGGCCTGCGCAGTTTTGGCTTCTAGCGGCAACAACGGCTATCCGGCACATATAAAGCGAGCGGCAAGACCGCTCGCTTCTGCGTTGGGCGCTATCTGCCGGGCGTGGCACTATTCCTCAGCCCTGGCGCCGCCCCTCGGTGACACGATTGAGCGCGTGCGCAAAGCGCCGCCGGTCGGTCGCGCTGTACGCGGCCGGGCCGCCGCCACTGACCGCGCCAGCCCAGCGTAGTTCCTCCATCAGGTTACGCACCGCCAGCCGCTCGCCAATCGTGTCGGCGGTGTGCACCTCGCCGCGCGGGTCGAGCGCCACCGCGCCGCGCTCGACCACGAGCGCCGCCAGCGGGATATCTGCCGTGATCACCAGATCGCCGGCCTGGACGTGCTGCGCAATATAGGCATCTGCGACATCGCTGCCAGGGCGCACCTGCACCAGCGTGATCAACGGCGAAGGCGGCACAGCCATGCCACGATTCGCTACCAGCCGCACCGGCAGGCCCAGGCGCGCCGACGTGCGGAACACCAGCTCTTTCGCGTCGCGCGGGCATGCAGCGGCGTCGATCCAGATCTCCATGTGCCAGCTTTTCCTCGGCGCTGCGCGCCCGCTACTTCCCGCCAACCCACATCGCCAGCGCTCCGCTCGCGCGCTTGGTGGCGCTGCCAGCCGCCACATCAAGCGTGTACACGCCATCATCTGCGCCATAGGCAATGCGCGTGCTGTCGGGCGACCACGGGCTGAACGAGAAGGTATAGGCGTCGAAAAACGATTGCAGGCCAATCAGCGCGTCGCTGGGCTGGAATGGCTCGAACGAGCGCACGGTACCGCTGGCAGTGTCGACAATGTGCCAGGCGCGCTTGCCGCCGGCATCGAACTCGCCATCGTGCGTGAGGTAGGCGATCTGCTTGCCGTCGGGCGACCAGAAGAAGGCGGTGACGTGCTGATCGGTCTGCGAAAGGGTGCGCGCCTCGCCACCTGCACCATCGACCAGCTTCAGCGGGCCATAGCCATCGATGCCCACAACCATATACGCAATCTGGTCGCTGACGGGCGAGCGAATAATCCGCAGGTCCGATTTCGCCTCACTCGCCAGCTTGATCGGGTCTTTGCCCGCCGCCGTCACGCGCATGATGTCGCTCTTCACATCTTCGATGGTTGGGTCGGGCTTGCCAAACGGCGGCTGGGCCACATAGAAGAAGTGCTGGCCATCCAGCGCCCACGCCGG
Organism: Kouleothrix aurantiaca; assembly: GCA_001399705.1. Classification (GTDB taxonomy): domain Bacteria; phylum Chloroflexota; class Chloroflexia; order Chloroflexales; family Roseiflexaceae; genus Kouleothrix; species Kouleothrix aurantiaca. The sequence goes on along the minus strand of LJCR01001474.1, from coordinate 119 downwards.
CGCCTGGAAGAAACCCGGGTCGCCCAGCAATGGGTGTGCCATATCCTGGCCGGGCTGGAACAGCGACATGCGCCCGCCTTGCACCGTGTGACCGCCGAGGTGCAGCAGCAGGTTGGCGC
>LJCR01001475.1 GCA_001399705.1 Kouleothrix aurantiaca | reverse complement strand
TGGTCGAGGTTGGCGAGCGCTGGCACCGTGGCGAAATCAACGTCGCCGCCGAGCATTTTGCTACCCAGTTTGTTCGGCGCAAACTTTCGAGCCTGATGAATGTGTTTGAAGGCACCAGCCACCGTTCGACAATTGTGGTGGGCTGTGCGCCGGGCGAGCTGCACGACCTGGGCGTGATGATGCTGTCGCTGTTTCTGGTGCGGCGCGGCTGGAATGTGGTATACCTTGGCCCGCAGGTGCCGATTGTCGATTTGATCGAAACCGTTAAAAAGCTTCAGCCGCGGCTGGTTTGCCTTTCGGCGGCTTCGACAATGGAGACAGCAAGCGAGCTGATTGCGGTGGCGCGGGCGCTGCGCGAAGCCACCCCCGACATATTGTTCGGCTTTGGTGGGCGGATTTTTAATCATAGTCCTGAGCTCATCCAGATGGTGCCAGGCACCTTTCTCGGCCGCGATGCGCGCGAGCTTGTCGATTCAGTCGGCGAAATGATGGCGCGTTTGCCGAGCGAATAATCTCCATGATCCGGTTCCCTCTGCGCGCCTCGGCACTCGCGGCGCGCTTTTTTGTGCCTGCGCGCTCATTGATCCACATCCGCAATCTCCCAATCTCGCGTATAATCAGCGAAGAGCTTCGCTACAAGTCAAAGATCATAGTAGCAGTACGTGGCGCGCGACTATCGCGTAAGGAAGGAGGCGTGAGTGTCGCTTAGTCATTCCCATGGGTGGACTCCACTCACCACAGGCGAACGCGAGGTGCATCCAAGCGAAGCTTCGGCGCTATTAGCAGCCCTGCGGCACCTGGCAGAACATGAAGAATCGCCACCTGGCGAGCCAGTGCCGCCCCGGCATGCCCTGACGCTGCCGGCGGCCTACCAGGTGTGTGTCGAAATAACTCGCCGGCACTCGCGCAGCTTTTTCCTGAGCAGCCAGCTTCTGCCCGCCGATAAACGCGGGGCGATTCGCGCGCTGTACGCATTTTGTCGCACCAGCGACGATATTGTCGACCAGTGCGAGAGCGACGCAACGCAGGCGCTGGCAACGTGGGTGGCGCAGGTGCACGCGCCCAGAGCGCGCGCCGACAATGCTGTGCTGCTGGCCTGGAACGATACCGTGGCACGTTATTCCATCCCGTCCTACCTGCCCGACGAACTGCTGGCCGGCATTGCGATGGATCTGACGGCCAATCGCTACGCGACCTTCGACGACCTGTGGCTGTATTGCTACCGCGTGGCGTCGGTAGTGGGGCTGATTTCCATGCACATTATTGGCTATCGCGAAGGCGCGGCGCGCTACGCGATCAAGCTGGGCGTGGCCTTGCAGCTCACCAACATCCTGCGTGATGTGGGCGAAGACGCGCAGCGCGGGCGGGTATACCTGCCGCTGGAAGATCTGGCGCGCTTTGGCCTGAGCGACGATGACATCCTGAATGGCCGGCGCGACGCCGCGTTTTGCGACCTGATGCGCTTCGAAATTGCACGCGCGCACCAGCTTTACGAACAGGCCTGGCCAGGCATTGGCATGCTCAAAGCCGATGGTCAGCTGGCAATCGCCGCTGCGGCCGGCATCTATCGCGAGATTTTGGGCAAGATCGAAACAAATGAATTTGATGTGTTCACGCGCCGGGCGTATGTGCCGCTGCCCGAAAAACTGCTGACGGTATGGCGCGTGCGCCGCCGCCTGCGCGCAGAGCGCCGAGGAAAAGTATGAGCAATCTTGTGGTTGCCGCGCCGCGCCGGCCCGTAGAGCGTCGCTGGCCGCTGTGGCCCTACC
>LJCR01001472.1 GCA_001399705.1 Kouleothrix aurantiaca | reverse complement strand
CGCAAGGTGCTACGCGCACGCGCGCCGCCTTCGCGCTTCACAGGGGCGCGGTCGGGCAGCGCCAGCTCCACGCCGATCTGCTGGTACAGGTCTTTGATCAGCGCCAGCCCTTTGCGGAAGGGGTAGGAGTGCACGCCGCCGCCGCTGTAGTCGTCGAATTCGTGCGAGCGCACCAGCGTTTCGGCATTGAACAGTGCCTCCCACAGCTCGGGGCGCAGCGGCGCGGGGTTGATCGCCAGCGTCATCGACTGCGCGCCACAATCGACCCGCAGCTGCAAGCCGCGCTCGGCCAGCAGGCGCGTCCAGCCCAGCCAGTCGGCAAATGCGCCCAGGCGCGTTTCGCCAACCAGCCGCGGCGACACCAGCACCGAAACGGGCAGCGGGTCGGCATCCAGGCTGGTGCCGCGCGGCATGATTGTAAAGAATAGTGTTTGCGATGGGGCCATTGCGAAGGCTCCTTTTCGGTTTGCAAGTTATGCGTTGCAGGTTGGCAAGTTGCAAGTTTGAAAGTTGGAAGGTTGCAGGTTGGCGAGGTGCAGGTTGCAGGTTCGAAGGTTCGCGAGTTGCAGGTTTGAAGGTTTGCAAGTTTGCAGGTTGGCGAGTTGCAGGTTGCAGGTTCGAAGGTTGGCAGATTGCGAGTCGCAAGCCTAATCCCAAAACCCCAGACCCTAAACCCTCATGCGGTTCGCGAGTTGCAGGTTCGAAGGTTGGCAGATTGCGAGTCGCAAGCCTAATCCCAAAACCCCAGACCCTAAACCCTCATGCGGTTCTGCGCTTCTTTGCTACGCAAACGCCGCTGCGTATTCGCTCCACAGATCGGGCGCGGGCAGCATATCGCCAAAGGTCGGGTCGCCATTCGAGCCGCCAAACGCTTTCTCAACCGTCAGCGCGACGCTCTTGCTAAAGAAGGCAATTTCGACGGTGACAGTCAGTGTGGCCTTGCCATAAGCTTTGTCTTTTGGCTTGGGCATGTACGTGAAGCTCAGGTTGAACTCAACCGAGATCGAGATAATGCCCAGCACCGAAAGCTCACCGCCGACGCGCAGGTAGCCCGTCAGCGTGGCCTGCATCACATTTTTCTCTTCGTCGCGCGCCATGCCGAAGTAGATGCCCGCCATCATATGCACGCTGCCGCTGGCAACGCCCAGGTTTAGCGCGGCGCAGGCACCAAACTCCAGCGCGGCTTCGAGCTGCTTCACGCCCTTGGTATCGACTTGCAGGTGGAAAAAGCCGCCGCCGCCCAGGAACATGACAGTGAGCACAAAGGGGTGGTGGCGCTCGCTCACCGCAAAGTCGAAGGTTGGCCGGCCGTCTTTGAAAGGCAGCTCCAGAAAGGCCGCGAGCTGCACATCCTTCAGCGCGAAGACGCCAATTGCCACCGGCGGCAGGCCGATTGCAAAGCCGGCGCGCACCAGCGCGGGCGTCAGATCCAGGCTGGGGCCGTCGCCAAACAGGCCGGGCGGAATGAGCTTGCGCAGCTCTTCCACAAAGCTCAGGTCGCCTTTGAACTCGACCGGCTTGGACTCGGGCGGCTGGTTCGGCGCAAGGTCAACCGTCACATCGGGCTTTTGCCCGCTCACATTGCGGAAGCCAAACGCCTCGAAGTTCACCACCACCACATTCAGCAGCTCAATCGCAAAATTCGTCAGCCGACCCTCGAAGCGCGACGTTTCGCCGCCCGCGCCATCCAGCGGGCGCACGATTTCGCCCGTAACGGCGAGCTGCGTGTCGCCGCGCCTGCGGAAGCTGACAATCCCCACATTCACGTCGGTG
>LJCR01001473.1 GCA_001399705.1 Kouleothrix aurantiaca | reverse complement strand
GCCGCGCCGCGATGATCGGCAATTGGCACGGCGACGCAGCACAGCCCGGGCGTGAATTCCTGATTGTCGATGGCGAAGCCGCGCGCGTGGGTGCGCGCCAGCTCGGCCAGCAGCGCATTGGTGTCGGTGAAAGTGTGCGGCGTGAAAGGCACCAGCGCCTGATCGCGCAGCAATGTTGCGAGCAGGTTCGCATCCATTTCGGCCAGCAGCGCCTTGCCCAGACCAGTGGCGTAGGCCGGCAGACGCATGCCTACCTCGGATTGCAAGCGCAGCGGGTGCGAGCTATCGACCTTGGCGAGGTAGACATTCTCCAGGCCATCGAGCGTGGCCAACTGTACCGTTTCGTTGATCGCGCCGACGATCGTTTCCATTGCCGGCAACGCTTCTTTCACCAGGTCGTGATGGCGCTGGTAGGCCTGGCTGCGCTCCCACAGCCGAATGCCGACCGTATACACGCGCCGCGCCGCATCCAGCTCAAGGTAGCCGCGCGCCACCAGCACATCCAGCAGCGCGTGCAGGCTGCTCTTTGGGATGCCGAGCGCCCGCTGGAGCGCGGTGAAGCTCAGGCCGCGCGGCGAGGCCGACAGCGCCTCGAAGATATCGAGCACGCGGCTGGCGGATTTGACGTTCGATTCGGCTGCCACGGTGCGGTTCTCGCGAGTTCAGAAGGGCGAACTTGAGTTCGGCCAGCGTAGCACGCGGGCGGGGGCGTGTCAAGCCTGCAAGCGGCGGATGACGAAGGACGATAAATCCACAGATTACACAGATGCCGCAGATTTTGGTTATTGGAATACTGTTCTGTGTAATCTGCGTAATCTGTGGATAAACGAACCCAGCTAGAAGCCGCCCTGGCGCGTGGTGGAGCGCGCGTTTTCGCGCAGCCAGTCGAGCAGCGAGCGGATGCTGGCGGTCGCCAGCGCGATCGAGGTGTCGGCCGCGCCGTAGTACATGTGCAGGGTGTCGCCGTCGGGCGCGACGGTATAGCCGCAGGGGAAGACGACGTTGTTGATATCGCCTTCGCGCTCGTAGTCGGCCTCGGGGCCAAATACCCAGGTGTCGCCGCGCAGCGTGCAGCGCTCGGGCGTCTCAAGGTCGAACAGCGCCAGCCCCAGGCGATACAGTGCGCCCGACGGCGTGTTGCGCACGCCGTGGTAGATCATCAGCCAGCCCTCGGGCGTTTCGATCAAGGGCGGCGAAATGCCGATTTTGTTGGCATCCCACCACGCGCCGCGCCGCGCTTCAAGGATCATTTTGTGGCTGCCCCAGTGGCGCAGGTCGGGCGAGTAGGAAATCCAGACGTGTGCGCCAAATGGGCCGACCGGTCGGTGGATCAGCGCCCAGTATGGGCCGATCCGGTGCGGCAGCAGCGCGGCGTCCTTATCCTCGGGCGGCATCACCGCGCCATAGCGCTCAAAGGTTTTGAAGTCTTTGGTGAGCGCCAGCGAGACGCCCGGGCCACCGCGCGAGTACGACGTGTAGACGATCACGTAGGCATCCAGCTCGGCCACGTAGGTGATGCGCGGATCTTCGACGCCCCACAGCTCCTCGGGCCAGTTCTCGGGGTCGGGGTAGAGGGTTGGCACCTCATCGACGTACCAGCCGTCCACGCCGTTCGCCGAGCGCGCAGCCGTCAGGTGCGAGTGGCCGCGCAGATCCTCCACGCGGCACAGCAGGAGGGTGGTGCCATCTTGCAGGAGTGTCGCGCCGGGGTTGAATACCGTGTTTACGGCGTAAGGCCAATCGGCCGCGGTAAGGATTGGGTTGCCGCGATGG
>LJCR01001471.1 GCA_001399705.1 Kouleothrix aurantiaca | reverse complement strand
GGGCCGTTCGGCACCGCGAGCGGTGATGTCGCGCTGGCGATGTGGCACCGCGCGCGCCGCGAGGGCCTGCCGCTGGCTCCGCTGGCCGTCAGCGCCGAGGCCGAGGCCGAGCGCGAGGGGTGGGACCGCGTGCGGAGCGCGCTGCGGCCGCTCTACGAGACGCTCCACGCGTGCCGCGCCAACCTGCTCTGGCTAACACTCATTGGCCAGCTCACAGAAACGCGCGAAGACGGCGCGCTGGCCACCCGCCTGCGCCGCGCCGGCTGGCGCTTCTGGTCGGTGCGCGTCGACGTAGGCGACCCGAACCGCCGCCTGATCACTCACGACCTCGACGGCATCAGCGACGGCGTGCCTGACTGGGTGCGCGCGCGCGGCGATACCACGCAGGGGCCGGTCCGCCGCTGGTGGGGGGTGCATGCGGCGCGCGATATAGCCACGTGGGACCGCAGCCCGCTGCCGCTCGCCGATTCGCTGCTCGCGGTGGGGAGCGCGCAGGCGGCGCTGGAGTGGTTCGAGCGCCACGGCTGGGCGGTGCGTGCCGATATGGCCGAGCGGGCCTGGATCGCGCGCCGTGGTGAGGAAGAGGTCCAGACCGTGACGTTCGCGGCGCTCATAGACCAGGCGCGGATCGCGATGGCCGCGGCCGAGGAGGCGCGGGTATGACCGTACGCACGGATCGGCCGGCGGCGGGGCGGCCGCTCGACCTGGCGCTGGCGCAGGCGATGGGCTGGCAGATTGTGGTGAGCCCCGACGGCGCCGTGTGGACCACCGGGCCGAGTGACGCGCCGATCGTCGCGCCTGACGGCCCGCTTGTCGCGCTGCCTGCTTGGTCGACCGACGAGGCGGCGGCCTGGCGCCTGGCGGCAGATTTGCGCACGAGGACGGGCTACGAGATCTCGCTCTACTCGCCGGACGGCTCGCGCACGGCGTGGGGCGCCGGCGTCGGCAGGCGCGGCTACTGGATCGAGGAGATCGGCACCACGCGCGCCGAGGCGCTCTGCCGCGCGCTGCTGCTGTATTACGCGTTCGGAATGCCGGCGGCGGCGTGGCGGCTCAAGCTGGCGGTCACGGCGCTCCAGGCTGCTGTGCGGGCCCTCTTCGGCCTCGCCGTGGTGGTGACGGTCGTCAACCCGGTCTCTCCGGCGTGGCTGCGCGCGGTGGCGGTGCTGGGCTGGGTCGCGCACGTCGTGGCGCTGGTCATGAGCGATAGCGACCCCGCCGCCGAGGGCATGGACGAACGCACGCCGCCGGCTGGAGAGGCGCTGCATCTGGTGCTGATCTCGCCGTTCGGCATGCTGCTGCTTGGCGCGATTGCCGGCCTGATCATGGCCGTCGTGCAGGCGATGATGCACCTGGTGCCGTGAAGATGGCCCAGGCTGCATGATGAGGCTCCTATGGTTCGATTACGCGTTCAGGAAGAGGCGCTGCGCCGGGGGCTCTGCCTGTCGGGCGTCCAGCGCGAGGCGAAATTGTCGATGAGCACCGTGCGCCGATACTGGTATAACTCGCGCACGGGGCTAGAGCGGGACGCCGGCACCCTGCGCGAGGTCAACCTCGACGTGCTCGGCGCGATCGCCGGCGTGCTCGGCGTGGCGCCCGGCGCGCTGCTGGAGGGGTGATCATGGTGCGGCAGCTCGCTATCGTCGACCCATACAGCCCGGCGCCACGACAGATCAGCGCGGCGGCAGAGGTGCGCGGCGCGCTGGCCGTTTGCGCGCTGCTGGAGGCTCCGTCGCGCCCCTGGCACGTGATCCACGTGCCGACCGGGCTGGTGA
>LJCR01001470.1 GCA_001399705.1 Kouleothrix aurantiaca | reverse complement strand
AAACATGCGTGCAGCGGCAGCGTTCCACCCCACAATCTGCTGGTCGTGGTTTACGGTAATAATTGCATCCATCGCCGTTTCGACGATGCCAGCGAGCTGCATTTCGCGCTCTGCCAGGGCGATTTCGGCCAGCCTGCGCGCGGTGATATCGGTATGAATAATGACAGCACCGCCGGGTGGTGCCGTAAGCGGGCTGACAGTCATCAGGAACCAGCCCTGCTCGTGCGGCCCGTGGCAGGGGTACTCCATCGTAAACGTGCCGCGCTCGCCGCTGAGAATACTGCAAATCCCCCCATATGCAGCCGACGCTTCTTCCCAGCCTTGCAGCGCGCTTGCGCGGCACACCTCAAGATAATTCACGCCAATGCCCACCGCTTGCAGGGCTGCGTCGCTTTCCAGGCCGTTCGCGCGCGCGAATTGCCGCCAGGCTGCGTTCACAATCAGGATGGTGCCAGTGTGGTCGATCACGGCAATGTGCTGGTTCATCGAGTCGAGCACAGCCTGGCTGAACGGTTCCAGCGAAGTGGATACTACTTCAGCCATACTATTAATCTCCGACGTGCTTGGATGTTTGGGGCATCTATAGCAAACTGCTGTCGGCAGGATGCAGAAGGCAGTTGTGTTTTCTGCGCTCCAACGCGCTTCTTGCCGCGCATGAGTACTCTGGCAAGAAAGTTCGTGTATACAACGGGCAAGCTTCCAGGAAGCTCATCTGGCTACCAGATTGAAGGAAAACTGGCTTGAGCTTCCTGGAAGCTGAGTGCAAAGAAACTTAATTTCCAGAGTAATGAGTGGTCAATTGTTCTGCAAACCGCTGTAAAAGATGATACTGGTGTTTCACCAGAGGACAATCCGCATCAGGTCGAAATCACCTGGGTGGGCGATGGCGCGTCAAGCGTGGCAACACCTTCGCGCAGGGCGTAGAGCGCAGCCTGGATGCGGCTGGCCAGATGCAGCTTGCTAAGAATATTGCTCACATGCGTGCGCACGGTCATGTCGCTGATCACCAGCTGCTCGGCGATCTCGCGGTTACTCAGGCCCTGCGCGAGAAGGCGCAACACATCCAGCTCGCGCTCGGTCAGTGCGTGGGCCGCGGCGGGGTGGCTGCTTGGCTGGGCAAGCTCGCGCAGCACCTTGCGCGCGATGGCCGGGTGCAGCGGGGCTTCGCCGCGCGCCACCTGGCGGATGGCGCGGATGAGCGCGTCGGGGCCGGTGTCCTTCAGCAGGTAGCCCAGCGCGCCGGCCTTGATCGCAGGAAATACTTTTTCGTCGCCCGCGAAGCTGGTGAGCACGAGGATGCGGATGCCGGGCTGCGACGCGCTGATCTGGTGTATTGCCTCGATGCCGTCCACGCCGGGCATCACCAGATCCATCAGCACGACATCGGGGCGCAGGGCGGCGGCGCGATCGATCGCTTCCTGGCCGTTGCTGGCCTCGCCAAGCACGGCAATGTCTGCTTCCCGCTCCAGCAGCGCGATGATGCCTTTGCGCACAATCGCGTGGTCGTCAGCTACCAGAAGCCGAATTGGCATGGTCATAGCGGTACCTCCACGCTGATGCTGGTGCCCGCGCCGGGCGCGCTGCAGATGCTCAGCCGCCCGCCCAGCTGCTGGCCGCGTTCGGCCATTCCGCGCAGCCCCAGGCGGCCACTGCGCGTCGCATGCTCCGTATCGAAGCCACGCCCGTTGTCGTGTATTTCAAGATACGTGGCGGCCGCGCCGAATGTTAGCCGCAGCGCGACGTGCTGCGCTTGGCCGTGTTTGAGGGTGTTGTTC
>LJCR01000147.1 GCA_001399705.1 Kouleothrix aurantiaca | reverse complement strand
CCATTATTGCTGGCGATCGCGCGCATACGGCGGTCGATTGCTGCCATATCAGCATCCAATGTGCTGCTGTGCGTCTCGTCGTACACCAGCCCGTGCAGGCGCTCGGCAATGGCGGTCAGCATCTGGGCCGATTCGGCCATTTGCCGCGATCCTGCCGCCGTCTGGCGCGCCACATCGGCGATCTCGCGCATGGTTTCAACCACCTGCTCGCTTGCGCTTTGCTGCTGCGCGGTTGCCAGGCTAATTTCGGCGCTGCTCTGCGCTGTGCGTTCGGCCACCATCACGATCGCATTCATCACCTCGCCAGCGCTGTGCGCAAGCTCAACCCCTTGCTCGACTTCCTTGCCGCCTTCTTCGGCGGCCAGCACCGCCGAGTTGGTGGCTTGCTGAATCTCGGCGATCACGCCTTTCACTTCTTTGGCGGCGGCAAGTGCCCGGTTTGCCAGGCTTTTCACTTCAGCAGCCACCACCGCGAAGCGGCGGCCGTGCTCGCCCGCGCCAGCCGCTTCGATGGCGGCGTTGAGCGCCAGCAGGTGCGTTTCATCCGAAAGATCGTTGATCAGGTCGATGATTTCGCCAATCTGCTGCGAGCGCTCGCCCAGATTCAGGACGCGTGACGAAACATCGCGCATGCGCCCGCGAATGCGCTCCATTGCCTGAATGCTGTTGTCAACCGCGTCCTGGCCTTCGCTCAGGTTTTCGAGCGTTTGGCGCGACGCGTCGGCAACCTGCTCGGCAGCAATCGCGATCTGGCGCGCCGTCGAGCCTAACTCTTCAATTGTGGTGCTGACTTGCGACACTGCGCTGGCCTGTTCGGTTGCGGCGCTGGCCTGCTGGTGCGATGCGGCAAGAAGCTCTGCGGCGGCGGTGGAAAGCTCACTGCCAAGCTCGATTTGCTGAATGTTCTTTTCGAGCAGTTTTTGGTTGGATTGAAACAGGGCATCGGCCTGCGCGCCGGCCTGCTCGGCAAAATGCGCCGTGCTGCCGGCCCAGACCATTGCGAGATAGGCCATCAGCCCGCCAACCGACGCAAATGCCACCAGTGCCAGTATTTTATTGCTAAGATCCTGAAGTTCGATCAACGGCGAAAAAATGCTTAGACCATCCAGCAAAACAATGACTCCGTAGCACAGCACCGAAACTGCAAACAAGCGCACGCTGTCGCGGCCGCGCCCAAATAGCCCGCCTGCCGTGATGGGCACAAAATAAAACAGTGCGAGCGGGCTGGAAGCGCCACCGACCAGATAGACGGCGATGGTGATGTACGCAACAGCCGAGTAGAGAAACACGACCGTTGCCAGCTGGTACATGTTCTGGCGAAGAAGCCAGAGCGTTGCTACCGTGAATGCAGCGTCGAGCACCAGCAAAAACAGCACAACGCCGTTCAGGAGCGGGGCCGGCAGGGCACTGAATACATTAAGCAGCAGAAGCAGCAAGCTACCTGCGGCGGCGGCGGCGCCCAGGCTGATAACACTGCGCCCCAACAGGCGGCTACGCTCCTGCTCGCTATTCGCAACGTTCACAATGGTGCGGGCAAGGCGATTTGAATTAGATCCCTGAGACATATGGCGTGCTACCTTTATTATCGGTGGCTGATGGCAGGGAAAGCACTGCGCTGCGCGCAATGGCAACGATATCGAGCAGCACGACAAGCTGCCCGCTATGGCGCAGAACGCCAATGGACCAGGGCTGCTGCAGATGCTCGCTCAGCAAGGGTGGCAGCGGCTCGGCGGCCTCGGCATCGACGAAGGTGTCGATTGTGTCGACCAGAAACGCGACATAGCGGCGGCGGAGCGGCACGACCAACGCGTGGCGTCGTTGTTTCGTGCTCTGGTCGGCTGGGTCGAGCAGCGGGCCAAGTTCAATGTCGAGGCACGGGCGGTCGAATGCACCGGGCGCGCGGAGCTGTGCCCGATCGGCAATCAGGCGCATGGAGGCAATATCACGCCGGCGCATGGCGTAGTGGTGGCGGGCGGTTTGAATTATCAGCAGCGGATCGGCCGTCATAGTATCTCAAGCGCGCACGCTGGCGATGAGCTCATCGAGATCGAGCAAAGGAATAAGCTGTTCGCCAGTGTGTACGAGGCCGCGCAGAAAGCGTGCGCGAGCTGGATCGAGTGCAACCGGCAGTGGTTCAATTGTGTCAAGGTCGATCGCGGCGAGATCGTGCACCGCTTCGACAAGCAAGGCCAGGTCGACATCGCGGTGCGCGATGATCACCAGGCGGGTAGCGCGACTCACAGGCGGTGCTGCGAGGCCCAGCAGCGGGTATGCGTTCACAATCGGCAGGATCAGGCCGCGCTGGCTGAGAATGCCCGGCAGGATTGGCGGCGCACCCGGCACCGGCGTGAATTCACGGTAGCGAATAACTTCACGCACGCTGCTCGACGGAAGGGCATATGCCTCGCCGCCCATCGATATCAGCAGCATGTCGAGGGGCGCGGCGGGCGGCAGATGTGTTGTGCTCGTCGTCAAGGTAGATCTACCTCTTCAGACAGCCGGAAACGTTACTGGCAGGATACTACGGAAACAATGGCAAGGTCAAGCCTAACAGTGGTACTGGGGTATTCAATGTAGCAGTACTCAACGACACAGGCTCGGGAAGGCCGCCTTTGTTGTGCAGCGCCCGCAGATTTGACGTTCAGGAAACGATCTTCTATCATGCAGGGCGCGAAGCAGCAGGGAACAGGCTCACCATGCGAATTGCGATTACTGGCGCAAACGGCCAGCTTGGGCAAGCGCTCCAGCGCCAGCTCGGCCCCACCCACGATCTTATTCTGCTCGGCCACGCCGATCTGGAACTCGGCTCCCCGGCCTGCGTGGCGCAGCTTGCCGCCACCGGTGCCGACGTGGTGATTCACCCCGCCGCCTATACCAATGTGGATGGATGCGCGCGCGACCCTGAGCTGGCCTTCCGGGTGAACGGCCTGGGCACGCAGTATGTTGCGCTGGCCTGCCGCGAGCTGGGCGCGCCGCTGGTGTATATCAGCACCAACGAGGTGTTCGGCGGGGCGGCGACCAGTCCATACTTTGAATATGATTGCGCCGCGCCGATCAACGCCTACGGGCGCTCGAAGTGGGCTGGCGAGCAGGCTGTGCGCGAGCTGCTGGATCGCTTCTATATCGTGCGCGTGGCGTGGCTATTCGGCGGCGAGCGTAATTTTGTGCGCACGATCTTGCGGCTGGCCGCCGAGCGCGAGCGGCTGGCGCTGGTGGCCGATGAGGTTGGCAGCCCGACCTATGCGCCCGACGTGGCAGCCGGTATTGCACAGCTGATCGAGACGCCTTTCTACGGTACCTACCACCTGGTGAACAGCGGGCACTGCTCGCGCTACGATTTTGCCGCCGAAATTGTGCGCCAGGCCGGCTTCCGCACTGCGCTCGACCCGATTAGGCTGGCCGACTACAAGCGCGACAGCGTAGTGCCGCCCTTCACCCCGCTGGCAAATCTTGCGGCAGCGGCGCTGGGCATCCACATGCGGCCCTGGCAGGCGGCGCTGGCCGAATATATTGCAGCCATTCAGCAGGGCGTGCTTTCGGGCCGCAGCACATTATGATCGACATCATTATTCCAAACTACAACGGGGCCGCGTTTCTGCCTACCTGCCTGGATGCGCTGCGCCGGCAGACGCGCCGCGATTTCTGCGTGGTGGTGGTCGACGATGGCTCGACCGACGATTCGCGCGAATTGCTGCGCCGGCACTACCCCGAGGTGCAGGTGATTGCGCTGCCGCAGAATCGCGGGCTGGCCGTGGCGGTTAACGCCGCGTTTGACGCGACCGGCGGCGAATATGTCGTGCTGCTGAATAACGACACCGAAGTGCAGCCACGCTGGCTGGAGCAGCTGGTTGGCGCGCTGGATCGCTTCCCAGAGTACGCGTTTGCCGCCAGCAAGCTCATGCTGTTCGACCGGCGCGAGTTCATTCACTCGGCGGGCGATTTCTACCGCACCGATGGCGTGCCTGGCAACCGGGGCGTGTGGCAGCATGACGCGCCGCAGTTCTCGGTGATGCAGGAAGTATTCGGGCCATGCGCCGGCGCGGCTGCCTACCGCCGCCAGGCGCTTGAGGCGCTCAGCGAGCGTGGCAAGGTGCTCGACGAAGACCTCGTGATGTACTGCGAAGATGTTGACCTGAACCTGCGCGCGCGGCTGCGTGGCTTGCGAACGGTATTTGTGCCGCAGGCGGTGGTGTATCACCGTTTGAGCGCAACGGGCGGCGGCAAGCTAGCCAGCTACTACTGCGGTCGCAACTTCATCCTGGTGTGGGCGAAGAACATGCCGGGCGCGCTGATCCGCCGCCACTGGCCACGCTTTTTGTTTGCGCAGTTGCGCTTCACGGTTGCGGCGCTGCTGCATGTGCGCGAAGAAGCCGCGCGCGCGCGCCTGCGCGGGCAGCTGGCCGGTATCGTTGCGCTGCCACTCTTTCTGCGCAAACGCCTGAACCGTTTCGCGCATACTACGACGCCGGAGCTGGCGTCGACCTTAACCTCGTAAGGAGCCCGCCGTGAGTTTGCGCTCTGATCCGCTGTTCTTGTCGGTGGTTGTGCCGGCCTATAACGAAGAGCTGCGCCTGCCGAACACGCTGGCCCAGATTCTTGCATACCTTGAGCAGCAGCAATTCGCGTTCGAGGTTGTGGTAGCTGACGACGGCAGCACCGACAGCACAGCGGCGATCGTGAATGAGATGGCGGTGCAGCATCCCGGCCTGCGCCTGCTCTCGCTCGATCACCGCGGCAAGGGCTTTGCCGTGCGGGCGGGCGCGCTCGACGCGAGCGGCGAGTATGTGCTGCTGTGCGATGCCGACCTGGCCGTGCCGATCGAGGAGTGGGAAACGCTGTACGGCTGGCTCAGCCAGGGCTACGAGGTGGCGATTGGCTCGCGCGAAGGCTTGGGCGCGCACCGCCTGGGCGAGCCGTGGTACCGCCACATGATGGGGCGCGTGTTCAACCTGATTGTTCAGACGGTGGCGGTCGGCGGCATTCAGGATACGCAGTGCGGCTTCAAGGCCCTGCGCGGCGACGTGGCGCACGACCTGTTTCTGCGCGCGCAGGTGTATGGCGAACATGCGCCCACCGTGCAGGGCGCGGCCGTCACGGCCTATGATGTCGAGCTTCTGTTTCTGGCGCGGCGGCGCGGCTACCGCATTGCTGAGGTGCCGGTGATGTGGCGCTACGGCACCGAAACCAAGGTCAGCCCGCTGCGCGACTCGTGGCGCAATTTGCGCGATGTGCTGACGGTGCGCTGGTACGCGCTGCGCGGCCGCTATCACGGCCTGAATACGCCCCTGCCGATGGCTGTGGAGAAAAGCGCGCAGCGCGGCGGGTAAAAGAGGTGTCAATGACAGATCAACAGCCTTCTCTGGAAGAATGGCGCGCGCTCTACCAGGCTGCGCAAGCCTTCCGGGCCGCCGCGCCGTGGGAGTGGATGTACGATTCCGACCTGTTTGGCGTGCAGAACCCCGAAGATGGCGAAATTGGCTACTGCTGCGTGATGGGCAACCTGGGCGAGCATTTTGCACTGGCTGTCTACAAAGGCAGCATTGGCCTGGCCGGCTACCTGGCGCTGCAGACCGGCGCATTCGGCGACGAGCCCAACCCAATGGCGGCGCTCTTTTCTCAGTCGTGCCTGATGGTGTCGTTTGAAGATCGCGAGTTCCTCAGCAAGCAGGATCGTGATGTGATCAAGTCGCTGGGCCTGAAGTTTCGCGGGCGCAATGCCTGGACGCAGTTCCGCGACTATACGCCTGGCTACTTCCCATGGTACCTTACCGCCGCTCAGGCGCGTTTTCTGACGATTGCGTTGCAGCAGGCGGTGCAGGTGGCGCAGCGCTTTGAGCAGGATTCTGACCTGTTTGACCCGCCGGCCGATGGCCAGTATCTTGTGCGCGTGCCGGAGCAGAGCGACGATGCCCTGGTCTGGCGCGATGCCTGGATCGAGCCAGCCGAACCCGAGCAGCCAGAAGCTAAAATTCCCGACCCCGATCTTGGCCGTGCCGCGCAGCTCAAGGCTCTGAAGAGCAGCCGGGCCGTGTGGGAGGCGGGTGTCGTACCAAGTCCTACGCCCGTTCAGGAAGAACGCGACCAGCGGCCATACTATCCGCTCATGTCGCTGTGGGTCGAACATCGCAGCGGTATGGTGCTTGGCACGCAGCTTTCGAGCCCCCAGCAGTACCGCGCCGAT
>LJCR01001469.1 GCA_001399705.1 Kouleothrix aurantiaca | reverse complement strand
AGCATGGCGAGCGGGGCGTGCGCGAGCTGCCGTTTGTGTTCGTCTTTGGCCGTTCCGATTTCACCGTTTCGTTCTTTGGCGCAAATATCTACCCCGAAAATGTGACGGTTGGCCTGGAGCAGCCCGAGATTCGCGAGTGGGTAACGGGCAAGTTCGTGCTTGAGTCACGCGAGGATGAGGATCGCAACCGCTCCCTGGCGGTGGCTGTCGAGCTGGCGCCGGGTGTGGCCGCCGACGATGCCAAGGCGCAGGCGATTGCCGAATCAATCGTAGCGCAGCTGCGGCGGCTGAACAGCGAGTTCGCCCACTATGTACCACCCGAGCGCCAGCTGCCGCGCGTGGCGCTGCGCCCAATCGGCGACCCCGACTACTTCCCGCTGGGCGTCAAGCACCGCTACACGCGCAAAAGTGAGTGATACCAAGTTCGGGTAAATACTTTGGTTTTGTCATTCTGAACGGAGCGCCAGCGGAGTGAAGAATCTCCTATTCAGAGCGTGGAGAGATGCTTCGCGGAGTGTAACCCTGAGCGAAGCCGAAGGGCTCAGCATGACAATAGAGAAGTAATCATCCGTACTTGGTATGACACATACCAAAGGCCACCGACTGCAATGCACTCGGTGGCCTCGGTTCACGAACAGGCAACGTTTACTCGCCGGTCGAGTCGTCCTTCTCGTCGCGCGAAAGGATCGCGTAGATCTCGCGGCGCGTGCTGTCGAGCAGCTTCATCACGGCCTGCTTCTGCTCGGGTGAGCCATGGCGCGCGGCCTGCATCACGCTGGCCACCAAGCCCATGCCGCTCTGGCGCAGCCCTTCCAGCTCGGGGCCAGGCCCGCGAAAGCCGGGGTGCTGGCCGTGCTCGGGCTGCTGTTGCTGGCGCTCGGCCAGCAGCTGGCGACCCGACTCGGTGATGGTGTACACGCGCTTGCCCTCGACCGTCTCGCTGGTGAGGTGGCCCTCATCTTCCAGCAGCTGCAGCGTTGGGTAGACCGAGCCGGGGCTGGGGCGGTAGAAGCCGCCATAGCGCTGCTCCAGCTCTTTGATCAGCTCATAGCCGTGGCGCGGCTGCTCGGCCAGCAGCTCCAGCAGGGCGAACTTGATGTCGCCGCGCCGCTGGCGCTGCCGCCCGCCAAAGGGGCCGCCAGGGCCGCCGGGGCCACCACCGAACGGCCCTCCGCCACGCGGGCCACCGGGGCCGAAGGGGCCGCCGCGCCCAAACATGCGGTCAAACGGCTCGCCATCGTCGGGCGCAAACCACGCGCCCGGCCCGCGATGCCCGAAATGCATCGGGTGCCCATGATGGCCATGATGAAACTCACCTTCCCGCATCATTTTTCGCGCCCAGCGCAAGCGCATATGCGGCGGCATGTCGAACGGAAACTCCTCGGGCATGGGTTGCTCTTCCTCAGGTTGCCACGGGCCACGCCGTGGGCCAAATCGTCGTCGAAACATTGAATTACCTCCATACGTAACTACCGATATATCGTGATAGATCAAACTATATCACGATAGCGATATATCGTCAAGAGGAAATTTCGACTTTTTGGGCACAAAAAAATTCGGGAGCGCCACGCGGGCACTCCCGAACTTCACGGAACCAGAACAGACCAAGCGCTACAGGCCAATCACCCGGAACATCACCGGCAGCGCCACCAGCCCCACCGCATAGATCAGCCAGATCGCATACAAGCGGGGGTTCACAATCGTACGTAGCAGTATGCGCAACATTGCACCCTCCAAGCGCGCGATTTGGGAACACGACTTCTAACTATACGCATGGT
>LJCR01001468.1 GCA_001399705.1 Kouleothrix aurantiaca | reverse complement strand
GGCGTGACGGTCGGGCGCGGGGTGTGGCGCGGGGACGGGCTGGGCGACGGCGTGCGCGACGGAATTTCGGTGGCGGTGGGGGCAGCACTGGGCGTCGGCGTCAGCGTTGCAAGCAGCGGCGTGGCCGAACCCAGGTCGGTCGCGGTGTCGTTGGCGATGTCGCCCAGGCGCGCCAGAAAGCGCTCGACGCGCGCCGAGCGGCGCTCAAGCTCGGCGAGCAGCGCGGCGCGGCCGGCCTCGGCAGTGGCGAAAACTGCTACGGCGTCGCGCCCCGAGCGCACCTCGGCCACAAGCGTGGCACTTTGCGATGCGCTGGCCTCACGCTCGCGCTGCAGCTGGGCGCGCATGTCGGCAATATCGTCGAGCTGGGTTTTGATCTCGCCCAGCAGCTCGTGATCGCCCGAGCCGCGCAGATCGTCGGCGGCGACCTGGGTTTGCAGCGCGCTCTGGCCGGCCTGCAGCGTGGCGACCTGCTGCTGCGCATCGGCGAGCTGGGCAGGTGTGGACGGCAGAAAGCCCAGCCAGAGCAGGCCGGCCGCGCCTGCGAGCACCGCAAGGAACGTGGTGATCAGGATGACCAGCAGCGCCGCCACCGTGCGGCCCAGGCAGCCGCCACGCTGGCGGGCTGGGGCCGGCTGCACCGGCAACGGCCCTGTGGATGAAGTGGGCATGGGCGAACTCGGCTGGGGCTGCGATGGCGCCTGTTCATCCATAATAACGGCTTACTCCTCGGGAATGCCCAGCGCTGTCGCCCCGCCCTTGGTGTCGGCGCCGGTTGGTGTGCCGGCGTAGAGCGAGCGCTCGGCGACGATTGGCTGGGTCGAGCGGACGGTGGCGGAAATGGCGACCTGGCCGGGATAAAGCTGGTGCACGGCCATGGTGTAGCGCGAACCCTTGGCCATCAGCACGGTTTGCGTGGCGCGCGTGCCGTTGGCGAGGATGAAATCGACGCTGACGCGGGCCTGGTTGGCCGTTGGGTTGCTGAATAGCAAGTATTCCTGGAAGGCGTCGACCGTGCGCCCGTCGGCGAAGCGCCAGGTGTAGGACGGGGCCAGCGCGCCCGGGCCGACCGTGCCGGCGCGGTCGCCGTTCCAGTAGAGCGCGCGCTCCACGGCCACGGGCCGGTCGGCACTGACGGTGGTGGCAATGCCAAGCTCGGGCACGACCTCGTTGACCGGGATTTCGAGGCGGGTTGCCGGCGGGATGGCATACTTGCGCACCAGCGACGTGCCCGAGTCAGTCAGGAACGTGACGGTGACGTTGGAGGCCTGCGCGTTCGGGTTGAGCACCAGGATGGACATGCTGAACGGCTGCTGGGTGGTGCCCTCGGCGAAGTACCACTGGCGCGAGAGCGTGGGCATGCCCGGCGCGGTGTGGAAGCCGCCGGTGTTGCTGGTGCTGCCCGGGCCAAAGATCATGGTGCGCTCGGCCACGATTGGCGCGGACGCAACCACCTGCGCGCCGAAGCGCTTGCCGGGCAGCGCATCGCCAACCGTCACCACGGCGCGCTGCTGCGGCGGCACCTCGATGGTCTGGCGTGAGGTTGTGCCGTCGTTCTGCATGTAGGTGATGCTGGCCGAAACCTTGGCGCTCTGCGGATTGAACAGCAGCAGGTAGGTTTTGTGGTCGGTCTCGGTCGAGCCTTCGGCGAAGTACCAGACGCGCGAGGGCTGCTGTACGCCCGGCCCACTGCTCAGGTCGCTGCCGAAGTTCATAAAGCGCTCGGCGATGATCGGGCCATTCGACTCGATGATTGCCGGGACTTCGCTGGTGTCGTT
>LJCR01001465.1 GCA_001399705.1 Kouleothrix aurantiaca | reverse complement strand
TTGTAGCGCGTGATGTCCTGTGGCGTGGTGGTGTAGTCGGGGCCGAGCGCCCAGCCGTTGATCGGCCCGCTTTCCAGCTCGGGCAGCCAGAACTCGCGCCCGGCGTGGATGGCGCTGCTGCGCCCGATATCGAGAAACATCGAGATATATTCGGGCGCTTCGTGCAGGTGCGGCTTGCCGCCCGGCTCACGAATGATGCCAGGGTATAGGTCGTAGCCAATCGCGTCGGCCTGATCAGCAATGCGCCAGACATCCAGCGCCATCTCAACATCGCGGCCCGACGGCGCAAAAATATTGGTCATGGTCGGGTGCTCGCGGTCGTGCTCTTTGATGAGCGCGTGCTGCCAGCCGATGAACGCGGCCATGTTTTCGTTCAGAAAGGTGCGCCAGTCGAGCCAGGCCGTCACCACGCCCCACTCCTGCGGCATCGAGCGCGGCGGCTGCACCTGCGCCCAGCTGCTGTACTGGTGGTGCGTGCAGTCCCAGCGCCACGCGACATTCAGCGCATCGAGGTTGCCGTACTTCGCTTCCAGCCAGGCGCGAAAGGCGGCCGCAGTGTGCGGGTTGTAGTCGTGCAGGCGCGGGTTTTCCTCGCCACGGCGGGTGACGAACGGGAAGCCCGGCTCGTTGTCGATCTGCCAGGCCCACAGTGCGGGGTGGTCTTTGTAGCGCGCCAGCAAGAGGCGCAGGTAGCGCTCGACCTCGGCGCGGTAGCCAGGGTGGTTGCGGCAGGCCCAGCCCCAGACGGTGCCGGTGGGAAACGGCCGGCCCTCGCGGTCGATGATCTGCGCGTCGGGGTAGAGGTCGAGCAGCCAGATCGGCGGGTTGCACGAGCCGGTGCCGAGCAGGATTTTCACGCCGCGCACGTGCGATTCGTCAAACAGCGCGTCGAGCCAGCTCCAGTCGGGCGCGCCGCGCACTTTCTCTATGTAATCCCAGCTTGCCAGCAATTCGGCCGAGCGGATGCAGTTCATGCCGGCGGCGGCCATGTTCGCCACGTCGCGCGGCCAGTCGGCCGGTTCGTGGTGGGGCGGGTAGTAGCTCGCGCCAAGCGGGAAGAATGGTTCGGGCATGGGCTCCTCGAGTAGTCAGAATACAGGATTCAGGAGTCAGAATGCGGTGGGCAGTATGCAGTTGGCAGGTATAGACTCGAGACACAAGACAGGAGACACGAGACAGGCGGCGCGCTTATTCTGACTCCTGACTCGTGACTCCTGACTCCTGCCCCCCGACCCCTGACTCCTCTGGCACCACCCACAGGCGCTCTTTCGGCAGCGCCAGGCTCACCGCATCGCCGGGCTGGCGCGGCTGGCTGGGGTCGGCCAGCACCTGCAGCTCCGCGCCGCCGGCATCGACCCAGTAGCGCATCTGCGTGCCGAGATACATAGCCGAGCGCACGACGCCACGCACGGTGTTCGCGCCCTCTGCGAAGGCAATCGCCTCGGGGCGAATGGTCAGCAGGCCGGGGGCGTCGGGCGCGGCCACGCCATTCAGCTCAAACGCGCCCAATGGGCTGATAAACTGGCCGGCAGCTTTGCGCCCGGCAATGAAGTTCAGCCCGCCAAAGAAGCGGGCAATCGCCGCGCTGGCCGGCCGCTCGTAGAAGCCGCGGGGAGTGTCGTACTGCTGAAGATCGCCAGCAAACAGCAGCGCAATGCGGTCGGCCAGCATCACCGCTTCTTCCTGATCGTGCGTCACAAAGATCGTCGTCATCTTCAGCTCGCGCTGCACGCGCAGAATCAGCTCGCGCATCCCAATGCGCAGGTTCGCATCGAGCTG
>LJCR01001467.1 GCA_001399705.1 Kouleothrix aurantiaca | reverse complement strand
CCTCGGGTCGGCGCAGCAGCTCCTCGGCCGACATCTCGCTGCTCAGCGCGGCCACGCCATGCTCGGCCAGGCGCTGGTTGATGGCAGCGGAAGGAAACACGCGCCGCTCGCGCAATTCGCCCAGCAGCGCCGCCGTGCGCTCGCGCTTCTGCTCTACGGCTGCGGCGCGCTCGGCCGGTACCAGACCCAGCTCGCCCGCCAGTGGCGTCAGCCGCAGGTCGGCGTTGTCGTGGCGCAGCAGCAGGCGGTGCTCGGCGCGCGAGGTGAACATGCGGTAGGGCTCGTGGATTTCCTTGGTCACCAGATCGTCGATCAGCACGCCCATATACGCCTGGTCGCGCCGCAGAATTACGGGCGCGCGACCCTGCGCCCAGCGCGCGGCGTTCAGCCCGGCCAGCAAGCCCTGCGCGGCAGCTTCTTCATAGCCGGTCGTGCCATTGATCTGGCCGGCCAGAAACAGGCCCGGCAGCCGTTTCGCGCCCAGGTCGGCAGTGATCTCGCCAGTGGCAACTGCGTCGTACTCAATCGCATAGCCCGCGCGCGTCAGCTCGACATGGCGCAGCGCCGGGATGCTGCGCAGCATCGCCCACTGCACGTCTTCCGGCAGCGAGGTATTGCAGCCCTGCACATACACCTCGGCGGTGTTCCAGCCCTCGGGCTCAAGAAACATGCCGTGGCGCTCTTTGTCGGCAAAGCGCACAATCTTGTCTTCAATGCTCGGGCAGTAGCGCGGCCCCACGCCCTCGATCACGCCGCTGAACATGGGCGCGCGGTGGATGTTTTCGCGAATAATCGCGTGGAAGTCGGGCGTGGTGTGCACCAGGTAGCACGGCAGCTGCGGGCGCCAGCCGTCGAGCTGCGCGTGCGGGTAGATAGCGGCGGGCGAGCCTGAAAAGGCGGGAGATGGGAGTTGGGGAATGGAGGTTGGGAGCATTTCTCCATTCCCCATCCCCCAGCCTCCATCCCCGGCATAGGCGTGACTAAAATACAGCGGCACATCGCTGCCCGGCTGCAAGTCCGTGTGGGCGAAGTCGATTGTGCGGGCGTCGATGCGCGGCGGCGTGCCGGTTTTCAGGCGCACCAGCGGAAAGCCCAGCGCCGCCAGATCGTCGCCCAGCGCCATGGCCGGGGCCTCGCCAGCGCGACCCGCGCCCCAGATCGCCTCGCCAGTGATTGCGCGCCCGCGCAGAAAGGTGCCGGTGGTGAGCACCAGCGCGCGGCCCTGGTAGATGCGCCCGGTATGGGTGACAACCGAGAACCGAGCGCCAGGGTCGCCGGTTCGCGGTGCTCGGTTCTCAGCGCTGGGTACAATCCGCTCGACCATGGCCTGCTTGAGGTCGAGGTGCGGCACGGCCTCCAGCGCTTCTTTCATCACCTTCGCATACAGCCGTTTGTCGCACTGGGCGCGCAGCGCCTGCACCGCCGGGCCTTTGCTTTCGTTCAGCAGGCGAATCTGGATGGCGGTGGCGTCGGTGACGCGCGCCATCAGCCCGCCCATCGCGTCGATCTCGCGCACCAGGTGGCCCTTGGCCGGCCCGCCAATCGACGGGTTGCACGACATATGCGCCAGCTTGTCGAGGTCGATCGTCAGCAGCAGCGTGCGGCTGCCCGCGCGCGCGGCGGCGGCGGCGGCGTCGCAGCCGGCGTGGCCCGCGCCAACCGCAATCACATCGTAGCGTGTTTCGTGAATCATAGCCCGAAATTATACCATTGGAAAGAAATTCTGGTGAACATAGCGCCTTGAATCGCGCTTCTTGTCACCATGAGCCGACCATGCTA
>LJCR01001466.1 GCA_001399705.1 Kouleothrix aurantiaca | reverse complement strand
TGATCACGCTGCCTGCTGGCGCTTCGACTACCACGCGGAACAGGCCCTGATCTCCCTGCATCGGCGTGCGCATCACCTCGCGGTTGGTGGTGATCAGCGTGGTGCCGGCCGGGCGAGCCGTGGGCGGGAGCTGCTGCCAGCCGTTGACACCCCACACCAGCGCAACTTCGCCGGCCTCGGGCGCGCGGTAGCGGATTTCGTGCGCGACCATCGCCCGGCTCGGCGCGGCCTGTGCTGCGCGCCCGCCCGCCAGGACCATCAGTGCCAGCGCAAGCAGCAGCAGCCCGCCAATTCGATAGATCCGTGCCATGTGTTTCACCTATTTCATCGTCCATGCGCCGTGGCGCTAGTTCGCAAATTGCTTTTTCAGCCAGATCCCCGAGCCGTCGCCCTGGAGCACATTTGGCATATATTCAGCCAGGTAGTCGCGATACATGCCCTGCGCCCAGTGGTTAAACAGCTCGATAGAAAATACGTCGTTGTACTGCAAAAAGGCGCGCAGCAGGTAGGCTTCGTTCCAGGCGCGCCCTTCGTAGATCCACGATTTGGGGTATTCAAACGGGAAGTAGATATCGTGAATATGAACGTACACGCCCTTCTGCAGCACCGGCAAAATTTCGAAGAAAATGGAATTCACATCGCTCGCGACCTTCGACACATGCGTTGAGTCGACGAACAGGATGTCGCCGGCTTCGAGCTGCGCAAAAACCTCAAGATCCACATCCTGAATGCCTGAGTTGATGATTGTAATGCGTTCCCTGTCACCTGGCCGCAACAGCGAGTGCAGCAGCGCCGGGTATGGTTCGATAAAGGTGCAGCGCAGCTCGTTGTTCAGCATCCGCTCGTTTGTATCGAGCGTGACGCAGGATGAGTAGCCTGAGCCAATTTCGATGATGCGCTGCGGCCGCAGGTGGCAGAGCATGCAAAACAGGAAGATCGCGTCGCCATACGAGTAGTTCGGGTTGTCGTAGGAAAAGCGTAAATTCGCCTGCTTTCCGTCTGTGAACGGCAGCTGTGCGTAGTATGGCTGCAGCCGCGCCAGCAGCTCACTCTGACCGGCAGCATTCAGCTCAATGCCCTGCAATGTGTCGGGCCATGTGAAAATGCGCTCCTCCTGCGCGCGAATGGCTTCGCGATCCGGAATCGGTGAGTAAAAATGGCCAGGCGGCCAGCCAATCTGCCAGCGTGCGCGCTCGGCGCGGAGATCGGTCACTTCTTGCGCCAGCCGCGCCAGCTCTTGCGCCATCGTTTCCTGTTCCTGCGCGCCAGACCTCCCCATTCGTCGCAGCATAAGTCCTGCCCTCCTCACAAGCACTCTCTGCAATTGGGTCCCGTCGCTCAGGCATACTTTCGCAGCACCAACACATCCTCGGCACAGACCCAGTTCGCGAACTGGCCCGACCACAGGCCCGGCAGCGGCGATTGCTCGATTTCCAGTCCAGCTTGCTCGGCCATCTGCCTGATCAGGTTGAGCCGGTACGCGGTCATGGCGGTGGGGTGCTCGGCCATGCCGACGGCAAAGCCATCGCCCCACTCCGGCAGCGTATGGGCAAAATCGAAAATCGGCTTGTTGAAGCCGAACGGACGCGGCCGCCGCGGGCGCAGATTGTCGAGCAGGAAGAAGCTAAACATCGCCCGGCCGCCCGGCTTCAGCACGCGCGCCGTCTGCGCGAAATAGTTCGTGGCCGCGTCGGGCAGAAGCTGGTTGAACAGCGCCGCCGCAAACACCAGGTCGAAGGAGTTGCGCGGGTAGGGGAAGCGGAACGAATCGGCCTGCGC
>LJCR01001464.1 GCA_001399705.1 Kouleothrix aurantiaca | reverse complement strand
CTGCCGCGCTCAGGCCAAAGCTCAGCGCCGCGCGCGCAACGCCCCCAATATCGTCGCGGTGAGGAAAAAGCGCCGCCACCAGCGCATAGCCTGGCGCAACAAAGGCCATTGCCAGCCCGAATGGCAGGCGAATGATCGGAAACGGTACGATGAGCAGCAGCGGAAGCAGCACTGCCGCCACACTCACCACGACAAGATCGTAAGCAGCCCAGAGCGGCAGGGTACGAACGGCGCGCTCCATGATGCGTTGGGTGTGTTTAACGGCTTCTGTCGTCATACCATCTCTTTAATATACTATGCGCAGCTGATGGAGCTTGCTGTCGTTACACTACCGGGTGTGTTCTGTTAACCCAGGTATATCTTTATCTCCATAGAGAGAACGATCTATTGAAACGTTTTGGTACGCGGCCAACATTACAAATTGAAACATGCCAAATATAGTGACAAACTCTTTTATTTCACACTTCTAAATATCACTTCGCGCATGCTGGCTTTGTTTGGCGTGGTTGCACATGCCCAGCACCTCGCGGTAGATGGCAAGCGTCTCACGGGCGGCACGTTCCCAGGTAAACTGGGCGGCGCGGGCCAACCCGCGCGCGCGCAGCTCGGCGCGCAGCCCGGCATCGCCAAGCACGCGGCCAATTGCCGCTGCCAGCGCATCGACATCGTATGGGTCGACGGTGATTGCCGCATCGCCAACCACTTCGGGCAGTGACGACGCATTCGACGTAATCACTGGCGTGCCACAGGCCATGGCTTCGAGTGGTGGCAGGCCAAAACCTTCGTACAACGATGGGAAGACAAACACGCGAGCATAATTGCAAAACGATACAAGGTCGCCGTCGGAAACCTGATCGAAAAACAAGACATGGTTGTGCAAACCGCGCTGGCGAATATAGCTCTGGAGCTGCTCGCGTTCGTGGGCGAAGCGTGCTGCGCCAACTTTCAGCAGCCGCGCCTGTGGAAATCGATCGAGTATGCTGGCAAATGCATCGATTAAACGCCGCAAATTCTTGCGTGGGTCTTCCGAGCCAATATACAGAATTGGCTCGATCGTATCATCCAGACCGTAGCGCGCATAGAATTCAGCAGGCACAGGCCAGGGGTGAAAGATCGAGTGATGCACGCCAAGGTGCACCACGTGTATACGGCTGGCCGGGTAGCCAAGCACGCGCACAACATCATCGCGCGTGTGCGCAGAGTCGGCAATCAGGGCAGTGGCGCGGCGCAGGCCACGTATGGTCAGGTCGTCGAAGAATTTATCGTATGCGCGCATATAGCCGGTTAATTCGGGATCGCTGCGGTACGCCAGGGTGATGATATCGTGGACTGTGACAACGAGATTGGCGGGCGCGCGGAAGGCCACCGCGCTTGCCTGGTTTTGGCTGGTGAGGTGCGTAAGGCCGTGCGCAGGCGCAGCGGGCAGCACGAGCGGGTAGGTTGTGAAAAATGCGCGCAGATCAAAGCCAAAGCGCTGCGCAAGGCCAACAAGCGGGCCCGGCACTGGCGGTGCCGGCGTGCCAGCAACATCGACAGGGTTACCGGCTGCTTCCAGCGCCTGGCGCAGGCTGCGTGCATAGCGCGAAAGGCCAGTGCTTGTGCCTTGTGCAGCGCCAACAATGCGAATGAAATGATCATTTTTCCTGCTACTGTTAGCGACAGGTATGTTGCTATGGTTTTTCATGAGGATTATTTAATCTCATAACACTTGAGCGCGTTTGCTGCGCGTGTGTGACCACTTCAGTATAAACACCGAGCGTCTCGCGGGCGGCGCGTTCCC
>LJCR01001463.1 GCA_001399705.1 Kouleothrix aurantiaca | reverse complement strand
CCGGCGAGCGCAAAAAGCGCGGCCAGGGCGACGCCACGCCCTTCACCCTCGACCCGGCCGACCTCGGCAACCTCGGCTACCGCGACTTCCTGGCCGAGCTGCGCGCAATCTTCGGCGCGGCGCTCGCGCACCTCAGGCCGCGCGGCTACCTCGTGATGTTCACCAAAGACATGCAGCCCACGCGCGAGCACCACAACATGCTCCATGCCGACATCGTTGCCGAGCTGCTGCAGCTGCCTGATCTCACTTTTCGCGGCTACCGCATCTGGCACGACCAGAGCCAGAACCTCTACCCGTTCGGCTACCCCTACGCCTTTGTGGCAAATCAGGTACACCAGTTTATTCTGATCTTTCGGAAAGAACAGGCAGCGTAAGCAAAATCGAGCAAAGAAATTCGGGGGCAGCACAGCCACCCCCGAACCACTCCATTTTCCTCATCTTCGGGTGTATTTAGCGGGCGCGGCGCACCAGCACGCCACCGCCAAGCAGCAGCATAGCCATCACGGCCAGCACGGCCAGCGGCAGCGCTTCGCCGCTGGTGCGCGGGAGCTGCGCGGGAGCCGCCGGGGCCTGCGCCGCCGCCACGGGCGGGGTGGTTACCTGCACCTTCAGCGATTTGTCGGCCAGCAGGCCCACTGCAAAGATGTCGTAGATCTTGCCGGCTTCGATCGTGGTGCCGGGCAGATCGAGCGCGACCGTGTCGCTGCCGGCCACATTCACCGTCAGGTCGTAGGTGCCGGCATCCACCGGGTTGTAACCACTATCTTTCGGGAAAGCCAGGTTGGCGATCAGGGTTGGGCCACCCTTCACCTTGATATCGACTGCGGGCGCATCGGGCGAGGCGTGCACCACGCGCACATGCGCCTTGCCGGCTGCTGGCGCGGTAAGATTGTCAGCCAGAATAGTTGCTTTGATCTCGGCAACCTTGCCCGTTGCTGCGACGGTGTAGGCTTTGCCGGCATCAACTGTGGCCTTGGCGTCGATCACGGCCTTGTCGGCGGGCTGGCCGGTAGGCGTCACCTGGAAGCGATGCTCGCCGGCCGGCACGTCGAGGTAATCGCTGGCTGTAAAGAAGGGCACGTTCGTCAGCACCTTGGCTCCATCAACATACACATCCACCGCCGGCGCATCGGGCGAAGCATGGACGACACGCACTTTGGCACTCCCCTGCGCAAATGCTGCGGGCACAAGCGCCAGCGCCATCAGCGCCCCAAGCATGAGTGCAAACCACGACTTCGTTTTTCGCATGACCTCTTTCCCCTTCACGAACAGCGTGCATCAGTCCGATTACTGTGCATTTCCTTTGCACTGTTCAAACGGTACTACGGCCACGCAAAAGTTTGCGGATGTCATTGCTATGCAGAAATTACCACATTTCTGATGAGAAAACGATGAGAGCGGTAAGGCAAAGCTGTGCAAACATTGGCGCTGGGGGCAGGGTTGCCGCCAGCACAAGCTACTCATTTTCAGTCGCAAGTGCCACCAGGGGCGTGCCATACAGCGGGTGCGTGCCCACCAGGGCCTCCACGTCGAAGGCTGCGCGCAGCCAGGCAGGGGTGAGCACCTGCGCGGGGGAACCGAGCGCCAGCAGCTCGCCGCCGCGCAGCAGCGCCAGCCGGTCGGCATACACCGCTGCCAGGTTCAGGTCGTGCAGCGCGGCAATCACAATCATGCCGTCGCGGGCAAGCTGGCGCACCAGCCCCAGCACCCCCACCTGATGCTTCAGATCGAGGTGCGCGGTCGCCTCATCGAGCAGCAGCACGCGCGGCGCGAGCACCAGC
>LJCR01001462.1 GCA_001399705.1 Kouleothrix aurantiaca | reverse complement strand
CGGTTGATCAGATCGACCGCAATTTGCTGGCGGCGGTGCGCAATCGCAAGGTCGGCTTTGTGTTCCAGCAGTTCAACCTGCTGCCGCGCCAGACCGCGCTGGAAAATGTTGCGCTGCCGCTGATCTACCTTGGCGGCGTCAGCCCGGCCGAGCGCGAAGAGCGCGCGCGCGAGATGCTGGAGCTGGTGGGTCTGGGCGAGCGGATCGACCACCGGCCCAAGCAGCTTTCCGGCGGCCAGCAGCAGCGTGTCGCAATTGCCCGCGCGCTGATCACCCGCCCGGCGCTGCTTCTTGCCGACGAACCAACCGGCAACCTCGATTCAAAATCCAGCATCGAGATTCTGGCGCTTTTCGAACAGCTCAATGCGCAGGGCATCACGGTGGTGCTGGTGACGCACGAGCCCGACATTGCCGAACACGCCCGCCGCGTGCTGACCGTGCGCGACGGCCTGCTTGACAGCGATACTGCCGGCAGCCGCTGGCAGGCGCCAGCCCCGGCGTCCGGCACAACGCTGCAAGCCGCGCGGCCGCGCCTTTCGATTGCGCGCCGGCCGCCATTTCGACCAACCGGGAGAACCCTATGAGTACAACGCTTCCAACTGCGGCGGATGATGCTCGCGCGACCCCGGAAGCCACGCCAAATGCCGATACCACCGACCCGCAGATCGCTGCGCTGCTGGTGGGCGGCATCAGCTTTTCCGAAACGCTCAGTATTGCGCTGCGCAGCCTGACCGCCAACAAGCTGCGTACCCTCCTGACCGCGCTGGGCATCATCATCGGCGTGGCGGCGGTGGTGGCGCTCATGGCGATTGGGCAGGGCTCGCAGGCATCGATCACATCCACCATCACCGCGAATGGCGCGAACCTGCTGACCGTGCGCTCGGGCGCGAGCAACGCTGGCGGCGTGCGCGGCGGCATTGGCAGCAGCCAGACGCTCACGACCGAAGACGCGGCGGCGCTGGCCGACCCGAATAATGTTCCCGATGCCAGCCTGATTTCGCCCGAATACAACGGCAACGGCCAACTTGTGGCCGGCAGCCAGAACACCAACGCCCAGATCATTGGCGCGACGCCCGCCTACCTCGCGGTGCATAATGCCAGCGTGGCTTCGGGCGATTTCTTCACCAGCGATGACGTGAGCAGCATGGCAAATGTCGCGGTGCTTGGGCCGAACGTCGCCGCCACGCTCTTTCCCGACTCCGACGCGCTGGGCCAGTCGGTGCGCATTAACAGCCAGCGCTTTCGCGTGGTTGGAATACTAGCCTCGAAAGGTGGCACCGGCTTCGGCTCGACCGACGACGGCGTGATTGTGCCGCTTGGCACCGCACAGCGCAAGCTCTTTGGCGGGCGCGCCGTCAATGGCGGATCGACGCTGGTTTCGGGCATTGCGGTGCAGGCGAAGGACGCGAATAGCGTGGAAGCGGCGCTGGGCGAAATTCAGCAGACCTTGCGCACGCGCCACAACCTGCCCGAAAATGGCGACGGCGACGACTTCAGCGTGATCAACCAGCAAGACATCCTGAACAGCGTGGTGAGCACCACGCAGACGCTGACGCTGTTCCTGGGCGCGATTGCCGCGATCTCGCTGGTGGTGGGTGGCATCGGCATCATGAACATCATGCTGGTGTCGGTGCGCGAACGCACGCGCGAGATCGGGCTGCGCAAGGCGCTTGGCGCGCGCGAAAGCGACATTCTCACGCAGTTCATGCTCGAAGCGCTGACGATCAGCCTGGTGGGCGCGCTGCTGGGCCTGGCCCTCGGCATCCTGATCGCGCTGGCGG
>LJCR01001461.1 GCA_001399705.1 Kouleothrix aurantiaca | reverse complement strand
ACTTTTTTGTACGTGACAAACCCACACACCTGTGCTATACTACCGTCGTATTACACGATTTCAGGTAGTTAGCCATGCCGCCACAATCTCGCCTGCTCGACCAGGTGCGCGCCGTCATCCGCAGCAAACACTACTCGCGCCGCACCGAAGACACCTATGTCGACTGGATCGCGCGCTACATTCGCTTCCACAAGCTCAGGCACCCGCGCGAGCTTGGCCTCGACGCGATCGGCGCGTTTCTGACGCATCTGGCAGTCGATCTCAACGTCGCTGCGTCAACGTAGAACCAGGCGCGCAGTGCGCTATTGTTTTTATATCGCGACGTACTGCATATAGCGATTGAAGCGCCCGGCGACGTGGTGGCCGCGAAAGCACCCCGCCGCCTGCCCACCGTGCTCACGCGCGACGAGGTGCGCGCCGTGCTCGACCGGCTGCCCGGCACGCAGCGCCTGATGGGCCAGATCCTGTATGGCAGCGGGCTGCGCCTGATGGAGTGCATGCGCCTGCGCGTGAAAGACATTGACTTCGAGCAGCGCCAGGTGACAGTGCGCGACGGCAAAGGCATGCGCGACCGGCTGACCATGCTGCCCGACGCGCTTACGCCCGCGCTGCGCGACCAGATCTTTCTGGTGCGCCACCTGCACGCCGACGACCTGCGGCGCGGCTTTGGCGCGGTCTACTTGCCCTTCGCGCTGGAGCGCAAATACCCCAACGCCGAGCGCGAGCTGGGCTGGCAGTATCTCTTCCCGGCCGACCGGCTCTCGCTCGACCCGCGCAGCAACGTCCAGCGCCGCCACCACCGCGACGAGCGCACGCTGCAAAGCGCCGTGCACGATGCCGTGCGCGCGGCCGGCATTACCAAACCGGCCAGCTGCCATACCTTCCGGCACAGCTTCGCCACCCACCTGCTCGAAAACGGCTACGACATCCGCACCGTACAGGAGCTGCTGGGCCACCGCGACGTAAAAACCACCATGATCTACACGCACGTGCTCAACCGGGGCGGGCGTGGCGTGCGCAGCCCGCTCGATATTTAGCACAGAATCAGTATCCACAGATTACGCAGGTGGCAAAGATGACTTTTTTGCTTCAGCAAGCCGTTTCTGCGTAATCTGCGCCATCTGTGGATCTATTTCGCCTGCCTCCACTGCCTAGCGCGCAATCAGCGCCGGCACGCGCAGGCGGTGCTCGAACGAGCGGCTGATCAGCGCGATCACATGATCGGCGCTTTCCTCAATCGGCTTGTTCGTGACGTTGATCACCGCGAAGCCACCCTTGCGAAACACGCGCCGCGCGTGCTCGATCTCCTCGTACAGCTCCTCGGGGTCGGAATAGCTGCGCCCGCCCATGCCCGCGAAATTGCTCTGCCGCCAGCGGCGGTGCTGCATGAGAATATCCACGTCGATCGTCAGGCCAACAACGCGCCGCCGATCGACTTCAAACAGCTCAGCCGGCGGCGGCACCTCGCGCACCAGCGGCACATTCGCCACCTTCCAGCCCAGCACCGAGAGGTAGATGCTCAGCGGCGTCTTACCCACGCGCGACACGCCCGTCAGCACCACGTCGGCCTGGTCGAGGTGGGTTGGGCTGCGGCCGTCGTCGTGGTCGACGGTGTACTCAATCGCCTTGATCCGCTCGAGGTAGGCGTCGTCCTGCCCCTGGTAGAGGCCGGGCTGCCCGAGCGGGGCCTGCCCAAACTGCTGGGCGAACTGCGCCAGCGCGCCACCGACCGTGTCGATCGTGGGGATGCCGCGCGCGGCCGCCAGCTCGATCGCCAGCGGC
>LJCR01001460.1 GCA_001399705.1 Kouleothrix aurantiaca | reverse complement strand
GGCGGTGCGGCCGGCGGCCTCTGCCCCGGCGGCGATCTGCGGGCGCACGACCTCGGTGATATATTTCGCGCTATGGAACGGGTGAATATGGAAGCCGTCGCAGGTTTTGCCGGCCAGCCGCGCCAGGCCCTCGTTCACGCCAGCGATGTAGATCGGAATGTGTGGGTGGCGGATCGGGCCAGGGCTGAAGAAGGGCGTCATCAGTGTGTGCTGGTAGAACTGGCCCTGGTAATTCAGGCGCTCGCCGGTCTGCCAGCTCTGCCAGATCGCCCGCAGCGCCGCGATATAGTCGCGCAGGCGCGGCACTGGCGCTTCCCAGGTGGTGCTGTAGCGCCGCTCGATATGCGCCTTCACCTGCGTGCCCAGGCCCAGAATAAAGCGCCCGCCCGAGATCGCCTGCATGTCCCAGGCGTTTTGCGCCATGACCATGGGGCTGCGCGGGAAGGCGATCGTCACCGCCGTGCCAAGCTCGATACGCTGGCTGTGTTCGGCGGCAAGGAGCAGGGGAAAAAAACCATTATGCTGGGTTTCCGGCGTCCACAGCGCCGAAAAGCCGATTTCTTCCGCGGCACGCACGATCCCGGCCACATCGCGAAGGTGCGCGGCATCAATGGCCAGCGCGGCGTCGAGCTTCATTGGCAACTCCTTCAACAATGGCGTCAGCGCCGCGATTATAGACGACATCGCGGCTCTACGCAATGCGTCATGGCGGCGTGGCGTGCATATTCGGCTTGCTTTCGGAACGAGCGTGTTTTCGCTGGCCTGAGTATATGCGGCGGAGTTACAAACTGGGGTGGGCATCTGGCGGGGAATAATCCGCAGATTGCGCAGATTAGCGTCTTCATATCTGTGTAATCTGCGCAATCTGTGGATTATTCTGGCCCGATAATCACCAAAACACCAAGGATGAAATTCTCGTCCTTGGTGTCTTGGTATCTTGCTGGTGAAAATTTACGCTAGCCGCCGATCATTTCGCCCGCGGCCAGCGTGCGCCACGCGCCGTCGTGGATGGCGACCTGGAGCGGCGCGCCCTGCTCAAGCGTGATTTCGACCGGGCCATGTGCGCGCGCCAGAATGCGCAGCAGCCGCCCGCGCCACTGGAGCGGCAGGCGCAGTTCGCCCCAACGCGCCGGCACCTGTGGCCGGAAGCGCAGCCCTTCCTCATCCGGGTAGAAGCCAGCGAAGCCAAACGCCAGCGCCTGCCAGATGCCGCCCAACGCGGCGATCAGCACGCCGCCGCTCGCGCCCGCGAACACGGTGCGGTCGCGGGCAAAGTCTGGCGACAGCGCCACGGCGCTTGCGCCGAGCGGGGCGGCCAGCGCCAGTGTGGCGTAGGCATCCTGCCAGCTTGCGCCGCCGTCGCCCGAGCGGCGCAGCCCCGAAAGAAACGCCACCTTGCTGTCCATATCTTCGTCCGCGCCCAGGCGCATTTCCAGCGCGCCCGAGGTGACAGTGATGCCATTCTTCTCGCTGCGGTCCATGTCGGTCACATGCAGGCCGATCGACTCGATCATGCGCTGGACTTTGAGCAGCACCGGGTCGCTGACCTGCACCTGCGGGATGATCGGCGTGAGCGTGAGCGTCGGGATGCCACCGACTTTTTTGTTCTTGCCAAACAGCTCGCCAGCCGTGGCGGAAGTCGGGCTGCCTTCCGGCTCAGCTGCGCCAAACACGCGCAGGAATTCGTCATACTCAAGCGGTTTGTAGTCGGCGCAGGGGGCGATCTCGCGCCGCGCGATGCGGCCAGCCAGCTCGCCAAAGATCGCGTCGAACTGCGGTTCTT
>LJCR01000146.1 GCA_001399705.1 Kouleothrix aurantiaca | reverse complement strand
GCCACAGACAGGGCGAAACGCTCGTAAACGTTTCGCCCTGTCTGTGCGTCTGGCACTCATATCTGCCATTCTGAACCGAGCGCAGATTGAACGCGACACCAGGCTACGCCTGGGCAGCCCACAACTGCCTGAGCAGATCGCGAAACGAAGGATACAGTACGCGATCGCCATGCGCGCTCAGGTGATCGCCATCGTAAAACAGTGGCCCGGCCTGATCGGCAGCGCCGCACGGATCAGCGGGGCAAAGGATGGGAAATGGATCCCAGACGATCAGCTTCGGATGTTTTGCCGATAAGGTGTCGAGTGAGCGCATGATTGGCTGGCGGTACTTCAGCAGGTAATCGCGACTCATGGCAAGCCCGCCAGCGCAGATCGGGTTGTTGCGGTTGAACCAGTCGAAGCAGCGAAATGCAGGCGCCTTGAACACCGGCTTGGGCGCTTCCATGATCACGCGCAGGCCCTGCTGCTCGAATGTGCTGAGCACCGCATCCGCTTCCGCAAGCGCCGTGGCCCGCGCTGCCCGGGATGCATCGCTTTCCTGCGCAGCCAGCAGCACCTGCTCGTCGTACACTGTTGCCTTATCGACCAGCCGAGGAAGATTAAGTGCTACGAGCAGCACAAGATCGCCCGCCCGAGCGCGCTGTTGCGTATCCTGAAGCGCCGCCTTTATAAACCGATTGCACTCAGCCTCCTGCTCGTTCAGCGAACTCATAAGGCTGGCCGCACTGCAGCCGCCCCGGCTATATGTTTTTACGGTAAACGCATTTTCTTCGGCCAGCGTATAAAACATCGTCATATACGCGCCGGCATGCGAGTCGCCAATAACGAAGAGCTGGCGCGGCTGCGTGAGCTGCGGCTTGCAGTTGATCGGCTCGTAGATCGTGACCCTGCCACCATTTGGTTCGGTAAAACTGGCTTTTGTTTTACACTGTGCGCGTGCCTGAGTCGCCTGGTTTGGCCAGGCGTACGCATTCCATGTTCGCGCATCCCGCGTTACGCTCAGGCTGATCTGGCTTTGATGTGCAAATATATTCGTTGTAGCAACATAGGCGAGCAACACACTGGCAAGACCCGCAGCGATCACGCGCCAGCGCGGCTGTGTGCGCACAAGGCGGCTATGCCGGATCGGGTTTTCAAGCAGGAAGAACGATAGCGCGCCAAGCAGGCCTGTGAGCACCAGCGCCAAAACCATCTGCAGCGGCGTTTCAAGGCCGGTTGTCCACTTGAGCAGCACAATGACCGGCCAATGCCATAAGTAGAGCGAGTACGAAAGCTTGCCGATCCAAACCAGAATTCGGCTCCCAAGCATGCGCACCGCCAGCGAATGGTTTGCCTGTGGTGCCTGCACGCCCGCAATGCTCAGGGCAGTTCCACCAACGGCCAGCAGCCCGCCCGGGAAGGGAAACGACTGCTCGGCAGAAAGCCACAACGAGCTGGCAAGCAAGGCCAGCCCAAGGTAGCCCGCGCCAAGCGCGGCAGTGCTGGATTGGAACAGTGGATCTTTCCTGCTCTGCAGCTGGAAGAGCAGCGCGCCACATGCCAGCTCCCAGAAACGGCTTGGCAGAAGATAAAATGCCCGGGTTGGAGCCGCAGAACTCGCATACCATGCATATGCCAGCGACAGCGCGAACAGCAGCGCCAGCAGCGCATTCGCAGCGATCCCCTGAGCACCCGGGCGCCGCCGCCAGCGCATCCAGATGAAAAACAACAAGGGGAAGATGAGATAGAATTGCTCTTCCACGCCCAGCGACCATGTGTGCGTGAATGCGTTATTCTCTGCGCGTGGCGAGAAGTAATCATCCGACGACCAGATCAGCGCAATGTTGCTCATGCCAATAAACGCATACTTGGCGGTATCCTGGCTTGTGCTGCTGGGCCAGGAGCGTGGGATAAGCATGGTGGCAGCGACACTTGTGGCAAGCAGGCAGGCCAGCAGCGGCGGCACGATGCGCACAATACGCCGCGCATAAAAACCAGCAAGGAATTGCCGAAACGATGCCGCGCCATCGGCGGCCAGCGAGCGGCTCACCACATAGCCCGAAATAACAAAGAACACGTCCACCCCGGAAAAGCCACCGGGCAGAAGCGAAGGGTCAAGCTGATACAGGATCACCGCAAGCACTGCAATTGCGCGCAAGCTATCGATCTGCGGAATGTATCCTGTGGAAGGGTGCAGCTGTGCCGGGCTATCTGACTGCATGGAAACCTCGAGATCACGTCACGTTCGGTGGTGGCAGCACAGGCTGAACAACGCCCAGCGTGCGCACGGAGTGCCGGGCTGGTTGCTCAACTTCCAGCACAAAAGGGGCGAAACTGCTGAAATAGCATTGAATCTGCTGGCTGCCGATTTTTCGTACTATACCATATCCCTGGTCGCACCCAGCAAGCCCAGCCCGAAGCTGGAAATCGCCAGACGCCGCGCCCGGCAGCAACACACGATATCTATACCAGTGGAGCCATCCAATGACACACGCAGACAATTTTCGCATCGTGACGCCGCGCCTGCTGCTGCGCGATTTCGTGGCCGAAGACTGGCCGGCGGTGCACGCCTATGTTTCCGACCCCGAGGTCGTGCGCTACCTGATGTTCCCGCCGCAAAGCGAAGACGGCACCCGCCAGTATGTCGCCCGGATGATGGGCTATGCGCACGAGCAGCCGCGCACGCGCTTCTACCTGGCGATCGTGCGCCAGCAGGAGCAGGAGGTGATTGGCAACATCAACCTCGCGTGCTCGGGCGGCGAACTGGGCGAGGCGCAGCAGGGCAGCTTTTCCTACCAGCTGCGGCACGATATGTGGGGGCAGGGCTTTGCCACCGAGGCCATGCGGGCGATCCTGCAGTTTGGCTTTGCAACACTCAAGCTGCACCGCATCAGCGACTTTGCCGACCCGGCCAACCATGCGTCGATGCGCGTGATGGAAAAGCTTGGGATGCGCCGCGAAGGCCACATGGTGCAGAACTACTACACCAAAAAGCGCTGGCGCGACTCGGTGGTCTACGCCATTCTGGCGGAAGAATGGCGCGCGCAGCAGGCCGCGCAAACACAAGAATAGACGCACTCATCCACGAAAGCGCCGCGCTCCGCATATTCAAGCGAACCACAGCACACAGATGGAGTTGCGCTATGAAACGCACCAACACGCTCGTTTCGCTGTACTCGCTCACCGCGCTGGTCATCATCATCGAGCGGCTGCTGCCCGCCACGCGCGTGCTGCTGCAGCCGCACAATTTCATCCGCCTGCACGAAATCAACCAGACCGTAATCTTCCTGACGATCACGGTCGCGCTGTCGTTTTTTGTGCTGAAATCGGTGACCGACGAGTTTCGCACGCTGAGCCGGCGCGGCAACACAATACTCGCGGCGCTGTTTGTGTGCGGGGCCTACCTGTATGGCGCGGGCGAGGGCTGGCACGAGGTCGCCAGCTTTACGCTCAACACCTACTGCGATGCGAAAGCGCCCGTGGGGACGATGTGCCAGGGCCTGTTCATCAACGACTACTACGCCGGCAATATTATTTTCTTTGTGGGCGGCGTGATGATGAACGCCACGCTGCTGGCGCTGGCAACCCAGCAGCGCATGGAGCGCTTCACCAACGGCGACATGGCGATCCTGCTGTTCAACAGTGTGGTGTATGCGTTTACGTGGTTCGCCTATGCCGCGTTTGACCTTGTGCTGGTGGGGCTGTTCTTTGCCGTGCTGCTGGCAATCATCTCCATCATCGCATGGCTGAAAGTTGGGCGCAACCTGCGTGAGTACCCGTATATCACCTATAGCGTGGTGGCGTACACGCTCGCCGCCGTCGGGACGCTGATCTACCGGGCGGTGTAGGGGCGGAACCGCATGAGGGTTTAGGGTCTGGGGTTTTGGGATTAGGCTCTGCACCCTGAACATGTAAACCTGCGAACCTGCGACCCATGAACCACAGAATCAGGAGCCACAGAGAGCACAGAGAACACCAAGTTACACCAAATCTGGGTGAGTATTACAAATTACGCACTACGCGCTACAAAGCCAAGAGCCTGGTTCGCAGATGCGCTTTCTGTTTGCAGATTTGGAATTAAAGCCTATTCCCTCCGTGCTCTCTGTGCTCTCTGCGGCATAATTCGCTACCAGGCGTAGGCCACCGGCGCTTCGCCGCCCGGGCCGGGCCAGATCTCGTCGAGCTTCTTGAGCGTTTCCTCGGAAAGCGTGATGTCGAGCGCGCGCAAGTTGCCGGTGAGCTGCTCGGCGGTGCGTGGCCCAATGATCGGCGCGGTGACGACCGGGTTGCTCAGCAGCCACGCCAGGCCCACGTCGGCGGGCTGCTCGCCCAGCTCCATGCACAGCCCCTCGTACGCCTCAAGTTGCGCGCGGTATTTTTCGATCTGCTTCTGCTGATCTTCGCTGGCGCGGCGGCCGGCTGTGGCCTTTTGCAGCGCACCGCCCAGCAAACCGCCGGCCAGCGGGCTCCACGGGATCAGGCCCAGGCCGAAGTGGCGGCAGGCCGGAATGACTTCCAGCTCGATCGTGCGCGCGTTGAGGTTGTACAGGCTTTGCTCCGACACCAGGCCCAGGAAGTGGCGGTGCTGCGCGCTGCTCTGTGCGGTGGCAATGTCCCAGCCCGCGAAGTTGCTGGAGCCAACGTAGATCACCTTGCCCTCGCGCACCAGCTGCTCCATCGCCTGCCAGATCTCTTCCCACGGCGTTGTGCGCTCGATGTGGTGCATCTGGTACAGGTCGATGTGGTCGGTCTGCAGGCGGCGCAGGCTGTCTTCGCACGCCTTGCGGATGTGGTAGGCCGAAAGGCCGCGCTCGTTCGGGCCTTCGCCCATTTTGTTGTAGGCTTTGGTGGCGAGCACGATCTTGTCGCGCCGCCCGCCGCCCTGCGCCAGCCAGCGGCCAATGATCTGCTCGGTGATGCCTTCGCCCAGCTTCCAGCCATAGACGTTGGCGGTGTCGAAGAAGTTGACCCCCTGCTCCAGCGCCTGATCCATGATCGCAAAGCTGTCGGCTTCGCTGGTTTGCGGGCCGAAGTTCATGGTGCCCAGGCACAGGCGGCTGACGCTCAGGCCGGTGCGGCCGAGGTTGGTATACTGCATGGTTTTGCTCCTTTGGAATTTTGGGCGGGCACGCAGGTTCGCCCTGACAGATCCGCCCCGAAATTCTTCGTGTGTTATCAAGAAGGCGATTCAGAAACAGGTAAAGAAATCAGCGTTGCAATCGCCACCCCCTATTCCCCATCTCCCATCCCCTGCGCGGAAACCGCATTAGCGGGCGGCGTCGCCCATACGGTAGGGCGTGGTCAGTTCATCAAGCCGCGCTTTTAACGCGCCCGAAAGCGGCGTTTCGGCGGCGCGCAGGCTGTCGTCGAGCTGGGCGGGCTTGCTCGCGCCAACGATTGGCGCGGTGATGGTGGGGTTAGCGAGCACCCAGGCGACGGCGAGCTGCGCCATCGACATGCCGGCTTCTTCGGCCAGCGGGCGCAATTGCTCAACCGTGCCGAACTCGCGCTCGTGCCAGTAGCGCTCCTGGTACATCTTGCCCGCGCTGCCGAGCGTGAAGCGCCCTTCTGGCGCATCGGTTTTGTGCTTGCCGCTGAGCAGGCCACCGGCGATCGGGTTGTAGGGAATCACGCCAACGCCGTCTTCGGCGCACAGTGGCAGCAGCTCGCGCTCGATCTGGCGGAACAGCAGGTTGTAGCGCGGCTGCACCGAGTCGAAGCGCGCTACTCCCAGCGCCTCGCTGCGGCCAAGCGCGCGCGCAACCTGGTAGGAAAGAAAGTTCGAGCAGCCAACGTAGCGCACTTTGCCAGCGCGAACGACATCGTCGAGCGCGCGCAGGGTCTCGTCAATCGGCGTGCTTGGGTCGGGGCCGTGCAGCTGGTAGAGGTCGATATAGTCGGTCTGCAGGCGGCGCAGCGAGGCATCCACCGCATCGAGAATATGCTTGCGCGAGTTGCCCTGGTCCCAGGCGTTTGGCCCCATTTTGCCAAAGCACTTGGTGGCGAGCACATAGTTGCCGCGCTTGCCTTTCAGCCAGCGCCCCACAATCGCTTCGGTGCGCCCGGCCGTCGTGAGGTCGCCGCCGAGCGGGTAAACGTCGGCGGTGTCGAAAAAGGTGATGCCGCCCTCGGCAGCGCGATCCATGATCGCGACTGAGCCTGTCTCGTCACACTGCAGGCCAAAGGTCATTGTGCCCAGGCACAGGCGCGACACTTGCAGGCCAGTGCGGCCCAGCCGTACGTGCTCCATGG
>LJCR01001459.1 GCA_001399705.1 Kouleothrix aurantiaca | reverse complement strand
TGTATTGTCAAACCAAAGTTGAGCACTACTCTGGCATCAAGAACGACCCGGCGCTGCAGGTGATGATCGCAATCGATCGCAACCACAGCGGCGGCGAAACCGCCCTGCCCGATGGCGCAAGCACCAGCGGCGCCAGCGCGGCTGCCTGGGAATATGTGGTCGAATCGCGCTTCAGCAAAGGCACCGGCGGCTCGGGCCAGTACTTCGTCGATGCCGCGCCGTGGGTGTACTCCACCCCAACAGTAACGCAAACCGTCGGCGCGGGCCGGCTGGTGAGCGCCAGTGTGCCGGGCGGCAGCTACGCCGAGATCGCAGTGCCCTGGAGCGCAATTGGCGGCAAGCCGCTGCTGCCGCAGGACTACCTGCGCTTCACAGTCGCCACTTTCTACAGCGACCATCGCGCGCCCAACGATTTGAGCGCCAGGGCGATCGACACGCTCAGCCCCACCAGCGCCACCGACGAGCTGAGCGACGGCACGATCAACAGCTACGTCGACCTGCACTTCAACGCCGCCGCCGAAATCTTCGCGCCGCTGCTGATCTCCGAGTTCCTGCCCGACCCGATCAACAGCAGCGACCCAGATGGCGAGTGGATCGAGATCTATAACCCCAACAGCTTCAACATCAGCCTGAACGGCTACAAGCTTGGCGACCAGGCCTACCGCGGCGGCTCGCAGGGCATGCTCTTCCTGCCAGCCACGCAAACCATCACCGCCAACACCACGCTGGTGATCGCCAACAACGTTCCCAAGTTCAAGCTGGCCTTCCCAAGCGTGCCTGCGTCGCAGATCATCGAGATGAAGACGCTGGCGCACTACACCGACTGGGGCACCGGCAATGTGACGCTGCAGAACAAGAACGACGGCCTGCCCTTCAAGGAAAGCATCGCGCTGCTCGACCCGAACGACACGATCGTCGACCTCGTGCAGTACGCCTACAAGACGGCCACCGGCCCGACCGGCCTCGACCCGGATGTCAAGCCGATTCTGCTCAGTGGCCCGAACGTCGAGGCAAACGCGAGCTATGATCGCTGCCCCTCGGGCACCGACACCAACGACGGCGGGCTCGACTTCTTTGTGCGCACCACCGGCCAGACGCCGGGCGTCGCCTGCACAACTGTGCCGGGCGTCGACCTGCCTATCTCGAAGGAAGGCCCTGAGAGCGTGGGCCTGAACGAACTGCCGAAGACCGTCCAGTACGTCATTCCGTTCATCAACGCCGGCTCGAGCACGGCCACCAACATCGTGATCACCGACACGCTGCCAACCGAGCTGACGTTCGTCAGCCAGAGCAGTCTGACGCCGGGTGTGATCTTTGCCGGCCAGAACGGCCGCACGCTAACCTGGAACCTGGCGGCGCTGCCGTCGCAGGGCGCAGGCTCGATCACGGTCAATGCGACCGTGGCGGCTGGCCAGAGCAGCGGCACCGAGATCACAAACAGCGCCGGCATCGGCAGCACGCCGTCCGAGGCCGAGACCACGCTGCACAACAACATTGCCTCGCAGACCATGCTGGTCACGGCGGTCGAGGCCGACCTGACGGTGTTCACCAACTGGCCGCAGGCCAGCGGTACGCTGCCGGGTGGCAACGCCAGCTTCACGATCTTCTACCAGAACCTGGGCGGCGAGGATGCTACCGACCTCACCATCGTCGATACGCTGCCGCAGGGCGTGAGCTTTGTGAGCGCCGATGTCCAGCCGGTGAGCGTGGTTGGGAACGTGGTGACCTGGCACGTCGACACGCTCGCCTCGGGGCAGCTGGGTGTCATCACCCTGAACGTCAAG
>LJCR01001458.1 GCA_001399705.1 Kouleothrix aurantiaca | reverse complement strand
CGAAATCGGGCACAACCAGCGCGCCCTGCCCAATCAGCGGCTCAGGGTCGCGCCGCAGCCGCCAGCCCGCCGTGCGCCCGCGCACCAGTGCGCGCCCCCAGGCTTTCTGGAAGGCGTCGGCGAAATCTTCGTCCCACGGCTCGCTGGCCGCGCCGCTTTGGCCCGCCGCCACGCCCAGAATCTTCAGCGCCCGCTCATCGAGCTTGAGCTGCAGCGTTTGCCCGCGCAGGTGCACCACCGCCGTTCCGCCGCTCAG
This sequence comes from Kouleothrix aurantiaca, assembly GCA_001399705.1. Classification (GTDB taxonomy): domain Bacteria; phylum Chloroflexota; class Chloroflexia; order Chloroflexales; family Roseiflexaceae; genus Kouleothrix; species Kouleothrix aurantiaca. The sequence continues at coordinate 1,528 of LJCR01001458.1, read as the reverse complement.
GGCGTCGGGGTGGGTCGCCAGCAGGCGCAGCAGCACGCGCGCGACCCGCCGGCCGGTGCGGCTCCAGTTCCCTAACGCATCGCGCGCGCCGTGGATCGTCAGGCCCAGCCGCTCGTCGAAAAGCGTGCTTGGCGCGCCACTGACCTCGTAGCGCAGCCGGTAGCGCCGCGCCAGGGCATGCGCGCTGCGGATGATATTCCACACCGGGCCGCGCAGCTGCAGGTGCAGCGCCTCGCAGTGGCAGATTGCCGTCTCAATCGAATGGTAGTTGTAGAGTGCAACAATCGCCTCGGGCGTGGGCGTTGTGCCTTGTTTCACCAGAAGCTGCTGATCTTCGGCATCCAGCGTCAGCGCCCGCTCGAGCTGCTTGGGCGTCAGGCGTGGCGCGTCGGGCGGCGCAGGGCGATCCGCGTCTGCCGCTTCCTGCTGCAATTTTGCGCACAGGAAATTCAGCGCCTCGGCGCGCTCGTCGGGCAGGATCACGCCGCCATAGCGCCCGTTGGCCAAACCATACAGCCGGGCGCGCATATCCGCCGGCGAACTGACCCCGGCGCGGCGCAGCACCTGTGCCACCTCGTCGCCCAGCGCTTCGGGAAATGTTTGCTCGCGCCACGAGTAGGTGCGCGCCAGGCAGGCCACCAGGCCGCGCGCCAGCCGGGCATCGCCAAAAAACTCCAGCAATGTTTCGGTTTCGAATTCAGCGCGCCGCCGCCCAACCATCCGTTCGTAGTAGGCGATGGCATAGCCGATCGAGGCGGTGTAGCGATCGTCGCGAATGGTATATGGGTAGAGCATCCGCTCGTCGCCGGCGCTGCGCGTGGTTTTCTTGAAATCCGCCGTTTTGAAAGCCATGGTTCCCCCAGAATATATCAGCGGCCACCGGATGTGTGCCGTGCAGCAATACGTTACGCCGCCTTTGCCTTGCTGTCCGACTTCTGCCGGCGTTTCCGCGCTGCGCTCACCTCACTGGTATAGCGCGTCACCCGCCGGTCCAGCACCGCCTCGGTTTTTTTCGGGCGAATCACGCGGCCCAGGCGCTGAATATGCTCGCGCGCCGTGCTGTTGCCGCTCACCACAATCGCGATGTTCGCATCGGGCACATCCACGCCTTCGTTCAGCACGCGGCCCGCCACCAGCTTGGAATATGCGCCGCTGCGGAAGGCCTGCAAGGTGCGCTTGCGCTCGTCGGGCGCGGTGCGGTAGGTGATCGAAGGCAGCGCCAGCGAGCGGCTGATCGTATCGACCAGCGCGGTGTATTCCGAAAACACCAGCACTTTATCCTGGCGGTGCTGGGCCAACAGCCGCGCCACCTCGCCCAGCTTGGCCTCGGCGTTCAGCGCGATCATGCGCGCCTGGTGGTGGGCGCGCAGCGCCTGGCGCGCGGCCGAGTCGCTGCCGCTGCGGCGGATCAGCTCGCCAAAAAAATCGCCGCCGCGCGCGAGCATGCCACGGTTGCGCGCGACAAACCACTTCCACTCGGTTGTCAGCGCGGCATAGCGCAGCGCTTCTTCCGGCTGAAGGTTGACAT
>LJCR01001456.1 GCA_001399705.1 Kouleothrix aurantiaca | reverse complement strand
GCTCCGGCGGCGCCAGCCCAGCAGCCCGTCGCGCGCACCCGCTCGGCGCGCTAACAAGGAAGAAAACCCATGAATGAAGAGAAAGCTGCGCGCCTGGCGGCCATTCGCGCCGCCAATGCAACCAAGAATGCCGATGGGCCGCCGGCCTCGCATGCAAGCACGCGCACAACAATTTACCAGGCCGCGCCCACACCCACCGAACTCACCGACCCCTTCGCCAGCCTGCCTCCGGGCATGGCGCCACACACATTAGTGCTGGTTTTGCTGGCCAGCGCGGCCGGCGCGCTTGCCGCCGCGGTTGTGCTACCGAGCTGGCTCCCGCACCTGAGCGAATCATTGCTTGGCCCCGAGCCAAAAGCCTACTGGTACCTTGCGCGCGCAAGCGCCTTTGTCGCCTACGGCCTGCTCTGGCTTTCGATGATGCTCGGGCTAACCATGACGAACAAGCTTGCGCGCGTGTGGCCGGGCGGGCCGGTCGCCTTCGATCTGCACCAGCATACCAGCCTGCTTGGCCTGGCATTCGCGCTCTTTCACGCCCTGGTCTTGCTCGGCGACCGCTATATTGGCTATAGCCTTGCCCAAATCTTAATGCCATTCGCCAGTACGGCCTATAAGCCACTCGAAGTAGGGCTGGGGCAGATCGCCCTGTACCTGCTCGCTCTGGTCGGCCTGAGTTTCTATGTGCGTGCCCTGATCGGCCGCAAGCTGTGGCGCAGCGTCCACTTCCTGAGCTTTGCGCTGTTTGTGCTGGCGCTGCTGCACGGCGTCGGCAGCGGCACCGACAGCCCAATGACATTGTCGCTGATGTTCTACTGGGCAAGCGGCGGCACTGTGCTTTTTGCTACCATATACCGCGTGCTGCTGGTGCTGCCGAGCCCGGCGCGGGCTTAACACCCCAATTTTAAGGGCAAAGCAAAGCCGGCGCTCCTTCAAAAAAGGAAGCGCCGGCTTTGCTGGTATAAGAAGCCAGAAGAAACAGGCTTTAGTCTTCGAAGCGCCCGTAGAAAGCGATGCGCTGCTGCTCGAGAACACGGTTGGGCTGGTCGGGTTCGATGATTTTGTTGCGTATCAGCAAACTGCCCAGCGCAACACGCTGCCCCAGCAGGCCCAGCCGCATCTGCTCTGCAAGCACGCCTTCAAGCTGCGCCAGCGTAATCACACCCTCGGCTACCATATACTCGCCCAGAAACTTCGGCGTTTTGTGGCCAGGCTGGCGCAGCTTTGCGTGGAGCTGAGCCACCAGCGCGCCTGCCATCTGCTCGGGTGTAATCCAACCATACTTTAGCAAAATATCGCCAAGCTGGGCGAACTCGCCATGGCGGCGCAGCATACGTTGTTGCCGAAGGGCTTCTTGCAGCTGATCGGCTGTGATAGCCTCGCTCTTGAGCAGGTAAATACCAATCTGGCCCGCCGACTTCAAGCTCTTCTCAGACATCAGGCTGCTGCCTGCCAGCATCTGTCGCAGGCGCAGTGCCTCGATGCCATCCTTCGCAGAGCGATTGGTCGGGTCGAGCGCCAGAACGCGCTCGTAGCACTCACGCTGATACCGTGTATCTTCGGCAAGTTTGCCAAGCCACAGCCATGCGTCGACCGACTGGGGGTCGCACAGGAGCGCGGCTTTGATAAGCTGATATGCAGATTCGCGGTCGCCGCGGTAAAAAGCTTGCTCGGCGGCAGAGACGTGAGTGGCGGCAGGTGGCAGATACGTCACGGTATCCTCCTTTGAACAGTTCGCGGCACCATCCGATGCCGTACCAGGGCACGAGTATACCTGCGCGCTATAAC
>LJCR01001457.1 GCA_001399705.1 Kouleothrix aurantiaca | reverse complement strand
CCGCCGGCGACGGCCCGAACCTCGCGCCGTTCTCACTGTCGGATCTTGGGCTTTCTGACGACGAGATTAGCTCGCTTGGGCTGAACGATGCCGCGCCCGAAGCTTCGGCAGCACCGGCGCAGGAAGCTGCTGTGGTGCCGGAGCCGCCAGCGCCAGAACCGGCAGCACCGGCGCAGGAAGCTGCTGTGGTGCCGGAGCCACCAGCGCCAGAACCGGTAGCCCCGCCCATGCCTGCGGCTGCGCCCGTGCCGGTTGCTCAGGCGCCTGCGGCTGCAGCGCCCGCCGCGCCAGCGCCGGCGAGTGGCGTGCCAACCGGAAACGACGTGCTGGACGCCTTTCTTCGCCAGCTCGACGTTGATCCGAATAATGATGTGCTGCGCATTTCGGTTGCGCGCGTGATCGGGCAGCTTGGGATGGCAGAGCTGGCCTTGAAACAGTATCGCTACCTGATCAAGAACAGCCGCATGCTCGATCAGATCATTGGGGAGCTGCAAGATATGATCGCTTACAGCGATGATACTGCGCTCCTGACGGGCTTGCATCGCGCGCTTGGGGACGCCTTCACTAAGCAAGGCCGCCTGCGCGAAGCAGTTGATGCGTATAGCTGGACACTTGGCGGGCCACGTGGCGCACGCTAGCTAATACCCCACCAAAGGAAAGGCTAAAGTCATGAGGCGGATCGTCGAAGACCTGATTCGGGTTGAGGGTGTCATAGGGAGCTTGCTGGTAGGAAAAGATGGTCTGGTCGTTGCCAGCACGCTGATGGACGAAGAGGATGCCGAGATCCTGGGTGCAATGTCGGCCGCTGTTTTTGGCGAGATCGATAAGGCAACCAAGCGCATTGGCGTCGGCATGCTGATGGATACAATCATCGACGCTGAGCAGGGCTCGATCCTGATGCTGGAAGCGCGCGAACTTATTTTGGTTGTGATTACTCAGCGCACCATTAACCTGGGTTTGGTGAAGATGGAAATGCGGCGCGCCGCCAAGCGTATTGGTGAGGCCGTGCCCATCTAGCAAAAGCGTGTGATAAAGGTGTGTGGCAGCCCGGTGGCGCGCATGTAGCGCGTGCCGGGCTTCTGCATGCCGCTATGTGGAGGCTAACGCCACGCATATACTACTAGCTCCGCTTGAGCACTTTTGTTGCTGTGCAGCGCCTGGCAAAGTCGGGGCGCTGCACAGGAAAAGAAATTCGGGGTGGCGAAGCCGCCCCGAACCCCCCACATTGTGCTAGTATGCTCGCGGATTTGGTATACCAAATACGTGGAGGTTCACACGATCCCGTGCCCAATGCTAATTGGCGGGGAGCGGCGCGCCAACCGGCGGGCAGAGCTTCTGTGGTAGTATATATTGGTATGTGTATTGTCAATGAGCTATTCGCAGGCGTTGATGCCGCGAAAGCACTGTGAGTTCGTTCGAAAGGAGAAGCTGAAGCGATATGGAACGCTCACTGATTATTCTCAAGCCCGACGCCGTGCAGCGCGGCCTGATCGGCCCGATCCTGACACGGCTGGAGCAGCGCGGCCTGAAGCTGGCCGGCCTGAAGCTGATGCGCATCGACGATGCGCTGGCGCGCCGCCACTATGGTGTGCACGAGGGCAAGCCATTTTTCGCCGGCCTGGTTGAGTACATCACCTCGGGCCCGGTGCTGGTTGCCGTAGTGACGGGCAAAAACGTGATCGCGACCGTGCGCAACACGGTTGGCGCGACGAACCCATCGCAGGCAGCGCCCGGCACGATCCGCGGCGATTACGCGGTTGAAATTGGGCGCAACCTGATTCACGC
>LJCR01001455.1 GCA_001399705.1 Kouleothrix aurantiaca | reverse complement strand
TTCACCACGCGTGTGTCGGCGGCCGGGGGCGCATCCTCGGCGGGCAGCGCCTCGGGCACGGGCATGGCGGCAGGGATGGGTTCGTCGCTGAGCGTGCGCGGGCGCGCGGGCGTTTTGGCAATGAATGGGTCGGGCGGCAGATCCTCAGCGCCGCGCAGCTCACGGGTGAACAGGCCAAGCACCGCGCCATTGCGCAGCACCACCAGCCGCTTGCCGGGCTGTGCATCGCGCTGATCGCGCGCGCCACTCAGGCCCATGCTGTCTTGCTCCACTGCAGCGACGGGCATCGGCAGGCCGGGCAGGCTGCCGATCACGCTCGTCAGCGTGATCTGGGAATTGGCGCCCGCCAGCGCTTCGATCTCCAGCCAGCGCACCACCTGGAACAGGCCGCTCGGCAGGGGCCAAACGACATAGGTGTAGGCGCGTGTCCCGGCGCTCGCTGGCAGCCGGTCGCGCACCTGGCCGATCTGATCGCTCGCCGCGACCAGAATGTAGCCCTTGTTCAGCTCTACCTCAGGGATGGGCATGGCCGTCCTCCTGGCTGATTTCGTACGGTTCGCAAGTTACGGGTTTTCAGGTTAAAGGTTAGCAGGTTGCAAGTTACAGGTTTGAAAGTTTTGAGTAATGAGTATTGAATGTTGAGTTTACCAAACTTCAACATTCTAACCTTCACACCTGTAACCCTAAATCTCTGCGCCCTTTGCGTTATTTGCGGTTATTTTCCCGTCGCCGTTCGCACCATCCTCCATCCCTCATCTCCCATTCCCCACTACTTCATGCGCTTGCGAAAGGCTTCCCACGGGAATGCATCAGGGTCGCTCGGCTTGTCGGGCGCGAGGTCGCTCCAGCGCAGCACGGCGTCGGCGGGCAGCTCGTAGCGCGCGCGCAGGGTGTTGGCCAGCCATGCCAGCGCGGCCAGCTGCGCGGCCGGGTAGTTGCCAGCCTGCTCGGCGGTGATGCCCAGGCTGATGCGGTTGATGTTCTGCCGGCGACCGTTCCAATCGGCCATGCCAGCGTGCCAGGCCGCGCAGTCGTCGCTCACGAGCTGGTAGATCGCGCCATCGGCGGCGACGACGTAGTGGCTCATGCCCTGCGTGTCGAGCGCGGTCATGTCCGCCAGGATCTGGGCGACCGGGCCGGGCGCGCTATGCAGCACCAGCAGGTTGATCTTCGAGCCGCTGCGGTCGCCAAACGCCACCGCCAGCGCCTGCGGCGAGCTGTACTGCACAATGTGGAAGGCAGCCGGCGCGGGTTCGAGCTGGGCACTGGCTGGCAATTTGGGCGCTGGCGCGGCCGCAGGTGCCTCGCGCGCCGACAGCACCGCCGGGCGCGGCGCATTGGCGAGCTGGCTCAGGCGGCGCACATCCGCCCAGTTCGGTATGACGTTATACAGCGTGTCGGTGGCATAGACCTGAATGGCATACTGCGCGCTGCCCGACGCCACCCGGTACGAGTCCGAGAGCGCCGCGCCCAGGTTCCACGTGCGCGCAAGCTGGTGGAAGGCCCAGTCGGGGTGGTAGATCGCCGCGCCGCGCGCATACGTTTGTGTCAGCAGGGTGTCGCGCAGGCGCACGCTTGGCGCGTCGGCGGAATTAGCGAGCTGGCTCAGGCGGCGCACGTCGCTCCAGTTCGGCACCTTGTTGTAGAGCGTGTCGAGCGCGAACGGCTGGAAGGCGTATTGCGCGCCGTCGATGGTGATGGTCGCGCTTTCGCCGAGCGGCGGGCCGAGCTTGCTTGCCAGTGCAAACTGGTGAAACGCCCAGTCGGGGTGGAACGTCGCCCCGCCG
>LJCR01001454.1 GCA_001399705.1 Kouleothrix aurantiaca | reverse complement strand
GAGAATTACTATGACAGACGAAATGCCCGACCCCACCGAAGCCCAGCGCATGATCGACTGGTTGCAGCGCGAGCTTGATCATCAGCGCGAGCTGAATGGCGAAATGCGCCGCGCGGTGGCCGATCTGGCGCGCGCGTTTCAGGAATCGCTGGCGCGCGCCTACGACGCCGCCGAAACCGGCGACCTTGAGCGCGTGCGGCGGCTCACGCTCGAAAACCGCGACGCCTGGCAGGCATACCTGCAACAAATCATCGCAGCGGCGACACCTAAGCGAGGAGGCTGATATGACCCACGCTGTGATCTTCGATATGGGCAACACGCTGATGAATTTCGTGCGCCCGGGCACTGGCAGCTGGCGCGAGTTCGAAGAGCCGGGCCTGCGCGGCGTGTATAGCTACCTGGTCGAGCAGGGCCACCCGATCGAGTCGCACGAGGACGATTTCGTTGCGGCAATGTTTCAGCGGCTGGCCGAAGGCTGGGAGCAATCCACCGGCGGCGCGCTCAATATGCGCGCAATCGACCTCATTCGCGCCAGCGCGGCCGATCACGCGCTGACACTGGACGAGACGGCGCTGCTGGAAGCGGTGCGCCGCTACGCCCACCCGCTGCGCCAGGGCGTCAGCCCCACGCCCGGCGCGCTCGAAACGCTGGCCACCCTGCGCGCGCGCGGCTACCGCCTGGGCCTGATCTCCAACACGATCTGGCCGGCCGAGCTGCACCTGGAAGATCTTGAAACGATCGGCGTGCTGCCCTATGTTGAACACCCGCTGTTCTCGGGCGAGGTGGGCATGTGGAAGCCCAGCGCGGCGATCTTCCGCCACGCGCTTGAGCTGCTGGACACAACGCCCGAGCAGGCGATCTTTGTTGGCGACAGCCCGCGCGAAGACATTATGGGCGCGCAAGGCGTTGGCATGCGCGCGGTGTGGATGCGCAGCCGCGAGTTCCCGCTTGGCGCGGTGCAGCCGAACGCAACGATTAGCGCGCTGCCCGAGCTGCTGCCCATTCTGGATGAGTGGTTTTAGGCCACTGGGCCAATTGCCACAAAGACTCGAAGACGCGAAGGTGCTAACAATACCGCCGTCTTCGAGTTTTTGCGTTGAGGGCAAGGCTGTATTCACCGTTATTCTGCCGAGGAATTTATGAACACCGCCAAAACCCTGGTTTGTTTCGGCGACAGCATCACCGAGGGCGTGATTGGCGCGTCGTATGTTGATATTGTGCGGGGGGCGCTGCCCGGCGTGCGGGTGATCAACGCCGGCATCAACGGCGACACAGTTATCCACCTGCTGCGGCGCGTCGAGCGCGACGTGGTCGCCCACCAGCCCGACATAGTGATGATCATGGTCGGCCTGAACGACCTGACGACCGCCTACGGCCTGCGTTCCAGCAAAGCCTACTACCACGCGCTGAAGAACCTCCATACCCAGGTTGCGCCACGCCGCTTCATCCACGCCTACCGCCAGCTCATTCGCCAGCTGCGGGCGCGCACCCACGCACAGATCGCGCTTTGCACGCTCACCACCGTCGGCGAGAACCCGGCCGACCCGGTGCAGCACCTGGTTGATGCGTATTCGATCATCGTGAAAGAGATTGCCGAGCAGGAAGGGCTGCCGCTGATCGACGTGCGCGCGGCATTTATGCGGCAGCTCGAAGCCGAGCCACGCCTTGGCCCGGAGTACCGCATCTGGGTGCCGGTGCAGGACGCGCTGGCGATTAAGTGGCGCGGCGCGAGCTACGCAGGATTGTCTGAACGACGAGGCTACCGCTTGCGCTGCGATGGCGCGCAT
>LJCR01001453.1 GCA_001399705.1 Kouleothrix aurantiaca | reverse complement strand
CCATGCACCTGGCCGACTCGATCGGGAGCGCGCCCGCAAAGCTGATTCTCTGCGGCGAACACGCCGTGGTGTACGGCCGGCCCGCGATCGCGCTGCCGCTGGACGGCATTCGCGCCCGCGCGCGTGTACGGCCCGGCCCGCCGCAGTCGGGCGTCGTTGTGTTCGCCAGCTCGCTGCGCCGCCGCTGGTGCGTCGCCGACGACCCCAATACCCCGCTGAACGAGCTGATCCTGTCGACCATAGGCCAGCTCGCGCCCGGCCCGCTGCCCGATCTGCGCATCAGCATCCGCTCCGGCATTCCAATCGCCAGCGGCATGGGCAGCGGAGCAGCGGTCGCCACGGCAATCGTGCGCGCGCTCGCGGGCTCATTCGGCCAGGCGCTACCCGCCGCCGCCGTCTCGTCCATGGTCTATGCCAGCGAACAGCGCTTCCACGGCACGCCCAGCGGCATCGATAACACCGTGATCGCGTTCGAGCAGCCGATCTGGTACATCCGCCCGCCCGCGGTTGGCGATGCCGCTCGCCCCGCGCCAATCATCCAGCCGGCCAGCATCGCCGCGCCTTTCACGCTGCTGGTTGGCGACACCGGCGTGCGCAGCCCAACGCGTGCCCCTGTGGGCGAGGTGCGCGCGCGCTGGCAGGCCAGCACCACTGCCTACAACTGTTTGTTCGACGACGTTGCGCTGCTGGCCTACCGCATCCGCGATTGCCTGGCGGCGGGCACAATTTCTGAACTCGGCCCGCTGCTCAGCCAGAACCACGCGCTGCTCCAGCAGATCGGCGTCTCCTCGCCCGAGCTCGACACGCTGGTGGCCGCGGCCATGCGGGCGGGCGCGCTTGGCGCCAAGCTTTCTGGCGCGGGCTGGGGCGGCGTGATGCTCGCGCTGGCAACGCCCGAAACCGCCCCGCGGATCGCGTACGCGCTCAAAGCCGCCGGTGCGCGCCGCGTCTTCGAAACCACGGTCGCCCCATATTCCGGCGCGCCAGCGCCAGATACGGTATAATACCCGCTGGTTCGCGCGGTGTGAACCCCGCCGCAGCGCGGGTATCAGCAAAACAGAAACAACTCCTATGGCAAAAATACTTGTCGCCATGAGCGGCGGCGTCGATAGCTCGCTTGTGGCTGCCCTGCTCCACGAAGCCGGCCACGACGTTACTGGCGTGACCATGCACCTGTGGGACGACGACGACGGCCGCCTGGCCGAGAGCCTGTGCTGCTCGCAGGAAATGACCGACAGCGCCCGCCGCGTCTGCTCGCAGCTCGGCATTCCCTACTATGTCTTCAACTACCAGAAAGAATTCCGCCGCCACGTCATCGACTACTTCCTGAACGAATACGCGCAGGGCTACACGCCCAACCCCTGCCTGGCATGCAATCGCGACATCAAGTTCCGCGCGCTGATGGTGCGCGCCAGCGCGCTGGGAATGGATTATGTCGCCACCGGGCACTACGCCCGCATCCAGCAGGAGAATGGCGTCTATCAGCTGCTGCGCGCCCGCGACCGCGACAAAGATCAGTCGTATATGCTGCACATGCTCCAGCAGGATGACCTCGCGCGGCTGATGTTCCCAATCGGCGAATACAGCAAGCCGCAGGTGCGCGCCCTTGCCGCCGAGCGCGGCCTCGCCAGCGCCGACCGGCCGGAAAGTCAGGACATCTGCTTCGTGCCGGGCGGCGATTATCGCAACCTCTTGCGCGAGGAGCAGCCCGCCAGCCTGCGCCCCGGCCCAATTGTCGACATGCAGGGCCGCGAGCTTGGCCGCCACGATGGTCTGCCGCTCTACACC
>LJCR01001452.1 GCA_001399705.1 Kouleothrix aurantiaca | reverse complement strand
GGCGAAGCATTCGCCTGCGCAGTGCGTGCGCTGCTGTCGTGTTGGGCGAATGCTTCGCCCGTACTCGCAATGCCGAATAGTAAGGTATAGACGGTCGTGTCGCGCTCGGCGTCGTCCATCTCGGCCTGGGCAATCGCCGTCTGGCATTCGATGCACCACGGGTTGGGCGCCTGCGCCCGATAGATCAGCCCTTTGCGGTGCAGATCGAGAAACGACCATTGCGAAATGCGCCGCGCCTGCGGGTCGATGGTGGAGTAGCGCAGCCGCCAGTCGACGCTGAAGCCCAGGCGCTTCCAGAAGGCCTCGAAGCGATCTTCGACGGTGCGTGAGGCACGGAGGCACAGCGCGATAAACTCATCGCGTGGCATGTCGCGGGCGCGCAGGCCGTGGCTTTTTTCGACATAGCGCTCGGTGGGCAGGCCATTATCGTCGAAGCCAAACGGGTAGTAGATATTGCGCCCCTGCATGCGCCAGAAGCGCGCCATCGCCTCGGCCTGGATGTAGGAATAGACATGGCCAATATGCAGCTCGCCCGAGACCGTGGGCGGCGGCGTGTCGATCGCGAAGGGCGGGCGCGGGTCGGCCGGGTCGAAGGCATACAGCTGGGTGCGGTCCCAGTGCTCCTGCCAGCGCCCTTCGGCGTCGGTGGGGGAATAGCGTTGAGCAAGCATAAAATTCTCCTGCATAGCTACGGCACGCGCCTGCAGGAGCGCTGGGGCTAGATCCTGCGGGGCCGTGCCACTCGATTCATCTGTCGGCCTACTACACCTACATCATCGCCGGTCATGGCGTTCACCTCCCTTCGGGCCGGGCCGCCCTTTTTTTCAATGAAACCAAAACGGCCCAACGATGCGTATTGCCATGTATGCACGAGGTACCACGCCAACAAAAAAACCTCCGCCCCAGCTCGGGGCGAAGGCGAAGCCTGCGCGGTACCACCCAAGTTCAGCAGCGCGCGAGCGCCGCCCTTGTGGGTGCGGTAACGGGCACACCCGGCGCCAGATACTACGGAACGGAGTGTGCTATACATGCAGTTAACACGTGATAGCAACAGGCTTTGGCGTTCCAGTTCCCTGGCGCGGTTCTGCCGCAAGCCACGTTCCGAACCTGCGTCCTTGAAGCGCTTGCAGCCAGTGGCGCTTCATCTCTGGGAGGGCAGGGCCCGTACTCATCTTGCGAAACCTTGCGGGCATTGTAACTAGCCCGGCAGAGCATGTCAAGGGGTGGCGTGCTCGTCCATTCGGCTGATTTTGTGGGAACTGTGAACGTTTGCGCAACCATGTGGTCGTGTCGGTCGGTAGCTTTAGCAATGGCCGTACGCCTGCGCTACTACGCTCGGCACTGCACGCCGAAAAGATTCTGGTACCGCTGCACATGAGGACCATGGGACTACTGTGCCCGTTGCCGAATGCCGGATGGGGCTGGTACAATGTTTCACAACTAACACAAGGAGTACTTTCATATGTCAACTGTGGTCTCAGGGGCAATTATTATCGCCTTATTTGGCTGGTTTGCGACGATCATTGCGATTAGCCGCTCGAAGCTGAGTAGCCAGCGCAAACGAATGCTACTGGTACCTTCGTGGATTCCCTGGCTGGTGCTGGCGCTGGGCGCGCCGATCCTGAGCGGCCTGATTTCCTGGCAGGATGCGCTGAACCTGGGTGGGGCGATCACCACTGGCATGCTGGTTTCGGTGGTGATCTCGCGCTCGGGGCCGCGCCGCTAGCAAAAAAAAGCGATCGCGCGCCCGGGCAAGTTGCGCAGGCGCTACGATCGCATGTCGTATAA
>LJCR01001451.1 GCA_001399705.1 Kouleothrix aurantiaca | reverse complement strand
GTGTTGGTGCAGTGGGTACGCCAAAGGGCGGGCTCGCCGCGGGTGTGCCCATTGGCGGGCTCGCTGGCCGCTGCCGCGGGGTGAGCGCGCGCGTACCCAGGCCGGATGCCTGCTTGAGCGCGTCGACCAGGGCGGTGGCCGAGGGGAAGCGCGCCTCGGGCCTGCGCGCCAGCGCGCGCATAATCACATCTTCCACGGCCAGCGGCAGGTCGCCACGATAGTCGCGCGGCGGGCGCGGCGCGTATTGCAGGCGCGCCACCAGCATGCCCATGGGTGTGTCGGCGGAAAACGGCACCTTGCCGGTGAGCAGCTCGTACACCACCACGCCCAGCGCGTAGATGTCGGTGGCTGGCCCGATTGTGGCGAGGCCCTGCGCCTGCTCGGGCGACATGTATTCGGGCGTGCCCATGACGGTGCCGGCAAGCGTGAGGCCCTGTGCGGCGTCGCCGCCGCGCGCAAGCCCGAAGTCGGTGAGGTAGACCCACCCGTTTGGCTCGACCATCATATTCGAGGGTTTGATGTCGCGGTGGATCACGCCCCGGCTGTGGGCATAGTCGAGCGCGCCCGCAACCTGCTCAAGCAGCGTCGCCGTTTGCGCCAGGCTCAGCGCGCCGTCGTCTTGCGCCACATCCTTGAGTGTGCGGCCGGCGATGAACTTCATGGCGATGTAGTGAAAGCCCTGCGCCTCGCCAATTGCGTAGATCGGCACAATATGCGGGTGCTCAAGCGCGGCGGCGCTGCGGGCCTCGTGCAGAAAGCGCTGAAGGTAGCTCTGGTCGCGCGAAAGCTCGGGCGGCAGGATTTTGAGCGCTACCATGCGCTGGAGGTCGGTCTGGCGGGCTTTGTACACAACCGCCATGCCGCCGCGCCCCAGCTCGGAAATAATTTCAAATGGGCCGAGCGTTTGCCCGTTGACGAGCTCGTTAGTCATGCGATTCACCTGCATTGTGGCTATGTGCTGCGCCCCGGCTTGCGTGCGAGGCGGTGCTGCTGCTAAGACGTTTGCCGGTGGGTGTGTGGTTCCACCACCCATGAAATAAACGTTTCAGCGGCTATGGTATCGCATAGATCGCGGCAGAATTTGCGCAAAATACCGCCGGTTAGCCAACAAAACGCGCCCTGGCCGCCGGCATGGCAACGCCCCGGCAGTGTACAATCGCCGGGGCGCGGGGTGCGAGGTGGCGCGATACTAGGCGCCGTCGTTTTCGCTTGGTGGGCGGGAGCCTAACACCTGGTAGGCAGCGAACAAGGCGCTGCTCCCCAGCAGCAGCAGCAGCGCGGCGCTGGCGAAGGGCTGGAGCGAGGCGTAAAAGGCGTGGGCAAGTGCGGGCAGCGGCGTGGGCTGTGTAGCGGGTTGGGTAAAATTCCACTGCAGGAAGCACAGCCCGGCGCACAGCAGAATCAAAAGCTGGCTGACAAAAAAGATCGAGGTATGCCGCCAGACAGGGGCAAACATCCGCATGTCGACCTCCATTTCAGCGAAGGACGTCTTTAGTGTAGCAGAGGCGGTTGCGGGCATTAATGATGGCAATATGAAATTGTGGTGGTATGCGATTAAAATTTTGTTACCAATGTATTTTTTTGGCCGTCATTCCAATGGCTTCGCTCCGATCAAGATAAATAAAAATTCATCGTACTACTTGCGCGCGTATGGTATGATAAGTGCTACTTAAAGCCCATGCCCGCACCGAAAGAGAATATTGATCGTAAGCCAGCGTTTGCGCCTGTGGCACAGCTGTGCCGACGATTGCATTTTTGTTGTACTGAGCTAAAGCGTACGAGATACTAT
>LJCR01001450.1 GCA_001399705.1 Kouleothrix aurantiaca | reverse complement strand
GCGGGCTGGTGTCGCGGTAGCGGATCACCAGGCCGGCGAAGCCAGCATCGCGCACCAGCAGGTTGGTGCCGCCGCCCAGGATGAACACCGGCAGCCCCTGCTCGCGCGCCCAGGCCAGGGCATCGCGCAGGGCATCCGGGCTGGCGACATTGGCGAAAAAGCGGGCCGGCCCGCCGATGCGCCAGGACGTATATTTCGCCAGCGGCTCGTTTTCGGTCATTGCGTCCATCGGCACTTATTTCCGCGGTGTGTGGCCGCTGCGAATACGTTCGCGCAGCTCGGCGGCCTCGTCGGCGTGGTGCAGGGCTTCGCGAATCTTCAGTGACTCGATCCAGTACACATTCGCCTTGTCGCGGCGGCCTTCTTCCAGCGCCAGGTCGCCGCTGCGCTCCAGCGCGCGCGCCAGCCCAAGCTGGTCGTTGTCGCGGCGGGTGAGCACAATGGCGCGGGTGTAGCAGCTGCGCGCATCGTCGTAGCGGCGCTGCGCGCGGGCGGCATTGCCGAGGTGCAGCAGTGCGATACCCTGGCCGCGCGGGTTCTGCAGCTGCGCTTCCAGTGCTACGGCTTGCTCAAGCTGCGCGGTGGATTCAGCGTACTGACCAAGCTGTTGCAAGATCATGCCCAACACTGTGTGCGAGCGCGCCTGGCCGACAACATCGTTGATCTGCTGGCGCAGCGACAGGCTTTCCTGTGCGTCGGCCAGCGCCTCGGCGGTTTTGCCCTGCGCCAGCCGCGAGAGCGCGATCTTGTCGCGCAGGATGGCCTGGCCGAGAATACTGCCGCGCCCTTGCTCCAAACTCAGCGAGCGCAGGTAGAAGGTCATTGCTTCGCGGCTGGCGCCCAGAATGCGATAAATGTCACCAATGCTGCTGAACACGCGCGCCAGAAGCAGGCGGCCATCGTGCTGCTCAGATTCTTCCTGCGCCAGCTGCAGCTCCTGCAGCGCTTCGAGATGCCGGCCCTGCAGCTGATGCACTTTCGCCAGGTGCAGCCGCGCTTCGGCCTCCAGCTCGCTCAATTCGTCGCTGGCGGCGAGGTTACGCGCCTGCTGCAAAACCACTTCGGCGCTGGCAAGCTGGCCCAGCTCGCGCTGCATGCGCCCAACCGACAGGTACGCGCGAATGGTCGCCTCGTTGTTGTTGCGCGCCTGCGCAATGCTGAGCATGCGGCGGGCGTAATCGAGCCCTTCGCGGTACTGCCCGCCAAACTCAAGCACCGCCAGCGCCAGCGCGTAGGCGCGCAGGTCGTAGGTGTGGCGCTGCTCGCCATCCAGCCGCTCGATCAGCGTCAGCGCCCGCTCGGCCCAGCGCCGCGCTGAGGTGAAATCGAGGCGCGTCATGCGCGCCTCGGCTATCTCTAAAATCGCTTCAACTGCTTCTGCAAACGCCCCCGCCTGTTCCCAGTGCCAGGCCAGCGCTTCGCGCCAATCGGCTGGCGCTTGCGTGCTACTACTGTAGCGCCCCTGCAACGCCTCGGCGGTGCGGCGGTGGAAGCTTGCGTTGTCTTCAGTCGTCACGGTTGGCTCTTTCTCGAATACCTTGCCATGCAAGCATAGCAGATGTGGTACGACGCTCCGTAGCAGCGCGCATTCAGCGCTGCAAAGCCGCCAGCACCTGCTCGCCCACCTGGTAGCCGTCGCCTGCGCCCAGCGTCAGCAGCACGTCGCCCGGCTGTACGATTTCCTGCAGGGCGGCGGCGGCTTCTGCCGGGCTGCCGGCGGTGCGGGCGGCCGGGTGCGCCAGCCGCTGCGCCAGCAACGCCGCGTCGATGCCGAGCGTATCGGTTTCGCG
>LJCR01000145.1 GCA_001399705.1 Kouleothrix aurantiaca | reverse complement strand
CCGCACTTCGTGCCGACGGCAGCAGCGCCGAGAGCATCCTGCGCGAGATCGGCGGTTGATCGTCAACCTGCTGCGCCCCCGGGCTTTCACCCTCGCCGCCGTGAGCACATAAAGAACCCGCCGCCGAAATACATCATTGGGATGATTGCGCTGGGTGGCGCGATTGAAAAGTGTTGACATCATTCCATAGTAATCGTATATTCTGATCGGCGCGAACGGGCAACTCCCCCAACAGAGCAATAATGTTTTTCTTGCGTACGCATGCCATTGCGAAGCAGTAAAGTTGTGCGCTTCTGTGTGACAATAACGAGATACACTGGTACGACAGCGCGATAGTAGGCACCGATTTAATCTTACATTTTCGCTTTGTAATGTATAGATTAAGACGCTGGTAGTTTCCTTCTATCTGTGCTATACTCGAAGCAGCGCCGCCAAGCGCATCATGCCCAGTGCCCGCCGAATCACAGAATATTCTCAAACAACGCCCGCCGACCGACTGTGTATTTCCACATGCTGAGGATCGCCATGCACCGACGTTTCTTGCTCGTGCTTGCTGCGTTGGCTGCCTGCCAGCTTGTCGCCCCGGCGCAAACGCAGGCCGCCCCGGCTCCCGCGCCCCGTGCAGAAGGCACCGCCTTCGCATATTTCCCCGAAACCGGACATAACATTGGCCTCGCCGTCAAGCGTTTTTACGACACGCATGGCGGCATCGACATTTTTGGCCTGCCGCTCACCGAGGTGTTTACCGAGGATGGGCAGCAAGTTCAGTATTTCGAGCGCGCGCGCTTTGAGCTGCACCCCGAGCTGCCAGCCGAGTTTTATGTGTCGCTTTCGCTGCTGGGCCGCCACTTCACCGAGGGCCGCAGCGAAGCGGGTTTTCAGTGGCTGCCCGCCAATCCCGGCGGCGACCGCACATTCTTCAGCGAAAGCGGGCACACGCTGGGCGGGGCGTTTCGCGGCTTCTGGCAGGGGCGCGGTGGCCTGGCAGCCTTTGGCTACCCGATCTCGGAAGAATTTGGCGAGATCAACCCGCAGGATGGGCAGTTTTATGTGGTGCAGTACTTCGAGCGCGCGCGCTTCGAGATGCACCCTGAGCATGCCGGCACGCCTTACGAAGTGCAGCTTAGCCAGCTTGGCCGCCAGCTGCTGAACGAGCGCCCGGCCGCGCAGGCCGCCACCGGGCCGGCCCAACCGCTGGTGCTGCTCGGCAAAGCCACCACCGGCTTCCGCACCTCGGCGAGCGAGCGGCGCGAAAATATTGCCCGCGCCACCGCGATGTTTGATGGCGTGGTGGTGCAGCCCGGGCAGGAACATTCCTTCCTCAGCGCAGGCAACTTCAGCGAAGCCGAAGGCTTTGTCGAGGGCTACGCGATTGTTGGCGGCAAGCTCGAAAAGGTCGTCGGCGGCGGGCTGTGCCAGGTCGCCACAACACTCTTCCGCGCCGCATCAAACGCGGGCATGGATATCACCGACCGCGCCGGGCATACCTATGTGGTGTATTTCTATGAAAATATTCTGGGCTTTGATGCGACCGTGTTCAGCCCAACGCGCGACTTCAAGTGGCGCAACGACTCGCCCGGCCCAGTCACCATTGCCGCGACCTCCGATCTGAGCAATTCCACCGTGACGTTCGAGCTGTGGGGCACCTCCGACGGGCGGCAGGTCAGCTATCAGGGGCCGTTCACAAAGAACGTGGTGCAGCCTGGCACACCAACCTGGCAGTACGACAAGCAGCTTGGCAATGGGCAGGTGAAGCAGCTGGTGCACGGCCGGCCGGGCATGCAGGTCAGCTTGATCCGCACGGTGACGATGCCCGACGGTTCGGTGAAGCACTACGATAACTACCTGACGCGCTACCAGCCCTGGAACGATTTCTACACCTACGGCGCGGGCGTGCAGCCGCCCGCCGGCGTGCAGGTCGTTGATCCGCGCGTCAACTATGCGCCGCCGCCACCAGCTGCGCCCAGCGCGCCAGCCCGCCGGCAGCCCGGCTATGATCTCTAGAATTGGCTCGGGTGGCCGTTATGCGAATGTAACTGAAACGCAAGCATCGCCATCGAAACATAGGTGTACAATCGCAAAGAAAGGAGATACTCCCAGAAATTCCGTTTGATCGCTGTAACTTTTCTTGGTGCCCGCTCGTAGTCAGTATTGTACGTTGCAAAGGAGAACACGGCTATGATCGTTCAGGGCGTATCGATTGGCGACATGCTCAACCAGAGCATGACGGTGTTGACGAAACCAAGTGTGCAGTCGTTCGAGCAGTTCGAGCGGCGCGGTGGCCAGCGCGAAGCGCTGATTTATGTTGGGGTGGCGGCAGCGCTGGCAGGTATTGTTGGCGGTGTGTTTGGCTTGCTTACCGGGGGCATTGGCGGCTTGATCGGCGGCCTGGTGCTTGGTATTGTGGGGCCACTGCTAAGCTTCTTTGTGTTCTCGTTCCGGGTCTACACAATTGGTAAAAGCCAGGGTGGCACCGGCACGCAAGACGAAGTGTTTTACACAACGTCGCTCTACACCGCGCCCATTCTCGCTGTCACGGGTATTGTGAACGCAATCCCCCTGCTGGGCTGCCTGCTGCTGCCGGCGACGATTGTGCTCGGCATCTACCAGCTCTACCTGGGCTACCTTGCCACTCGCTCGAGCATGAACCTGCAGCAGAACCCGGCGATCATCACTGTGGTTGGGGCGATCGTTGCAATGTGGATTGCCGGCGCGATTCTAACATTCATTCTTGCGGCTGTTGGCCTGGGTGCTGCGGCTGCCTCGGGCGCGCTGAACAACTAAACCAGACCGAACAAGCGGGATTTCAGGCGGGCTGCGCAGTGCGTGGCCCGCTTTGTTGTGCCAAACAGTAACCTTTGCACTTGCCGAAGGCGCCGACCGTCGGGTATAATACCGGCATTGCGCTGCATTGTGCTGCGCTTTGCCCGCTTTCGCCGCTCCTCGCGCACAATCTGCCGGGGGGCGTGTTTATGAGCAAACAGGAGTTTCGAGCCGGAAAACAGCCCAGCGCGGCGCTCCTGGCTCATACATCCTAACCCCGGAGAATATGAGATGTTTAAATTTCTCAAGAAGATTGTTGGCGACAGCAACGACCGCGAGGTGAAGCAGATCACCCCGATCGCCGATGAGATCGAGGCGCTGGAAGGCGAGTTCAAGGCGCTGGGCGATGAGCAGCTTGCCGCAAAGACAGCCGAGTTCAAAGATCGCCTGGCCAAGGGCGAAGATCTTGACGATATTCTGCCCGAAGCCTTTGCCACTGTGCGCGAAGCTGCCCGCCGCGAGATCGGCCAGTTCCACTATCGCGTGCAGCTGATCGGCGGCATTGTGCTGCACCAGGGCAAGATCGCCGAGATGAAAACCGGCGAAGGCAAGACACTGGTTGCCACGCTGCCGCTCTACCTCAACGCGCTTGAGGGCAAGGGCTGCCACCTGGTGACGGTGAACGACTACCTGGCGAAGGTCGGCGCGGGCTGGATGGGCCCGATCTACCATCGCCTGGGCCTGAGCGTCGGCTTTATTGCGCACGACTACTCGGCGCTGTTCGATCCCGATTTTGTCGACCCGGATGCGAACCCCGAGGACCAGCGCCTGGTGCACTGGCGGCCCTGCGCCCGCCGCGAGGCCTATGCCGCCGACATCACCTACGGCACCAACAACGAGTTTGGGTTCGACTACCTGCGCGACAACATGGTCGTCGAACTGAACCAGCTCGCGCAGCGCCCGCTGAACTACGCGATCGTCGACGAGGTCGATAACATTCTGATCGACGAAGCGCGTACGCCGCTGATTATTTCTGGCCCGTCGCAGGAAAGCAGCGCCGAGTACAAGAACTTCGCGCGCCTGGTGCCGATGCTCAAGCCCAGCAGCATCACGCCCGATCAGGCGAAGAAGGAAGGGCTTGAGCCCGACGGCGATTTCATGATCGACCTGCGCAGCAAGGGCCTGCAGCTGACCGACTCGGGTATTGCGAAGATGGAGCACGCGCTCGGCATCCCCGAGGACGAGAGCCTGTACGACCCGAAGTACTACCAGCTCACTCACTTCCTCGACAACGCGATGAAGGCGCAGTTCGTCTATCACCGCGACCACGACTATGTGGTGGAGAACGGCGAGGTCGTCATCGTCGACGAGTTCACCGGGCGCAAGATGCCCGGCCGGCGCTGGAGCGATGGCTTGCACCAGGCGGTTGAGGCCAAGGAAAACGTTGCGGTCAAGCAGGAAAATGTGACCCTGGCGACGATTACTTTCCAGAACTACTTCCGCATGTACAAAAAACTCGGCGGCATGACGGGTACGGCCTACACCGAGCGCGAGGAACTGGGCAAGATCTACAACATCGACGTGGTGGTGATCCCGACCAACCGCGGCATGGTGCGCCAGGATCTCGACGACCAGATCTATCGCACCGAGCCAGCCAAGTTCGATGCGGTGCTGCGCGAGATCAAGGAGATGCAGGAGATTGGCCGGCCTGTGCTGGTTGGTACCACGTCGGTCGAAACCTCCGAGCGGCTGAGCAACCTGCTGCAGCGCAATGGCGTGAAGCACGCCGTGCTGAACGCCAAGCAGCACGAGCGCGAGGCGCATATCGTGGCGCAGGCCGGCCGCCTGGGCGCGGTGACGATCGCCACCAACATGGCTGGCCGCGGTACCGACATTCTGCTGGGCGGCAACCCCGATGGCCTGATCGAAGAGATTCTGGAGCGCCAGAAGATCAAGATCGAAGAAGCCACGCCCGAGCAGATCAAGGAAGCGCTGACCGAGGCCAAGAAGCTGACCGAGGCCGAGCGCCAGAAGGTGCTGGATCTGGGCGGCCTGCATATTGTCGGCACCGAGCGCCACGAGGCGCGCCGCATCGACAATCAGCTGCGTGGTCGCGCCGGCCGCCAGGGCGATCCCGGCTCGTCGCGTTTCTACCTCTCGCTGGAAGATGAGCTGATGCGCCGCTTCGGCCCGATGGAACGCGTCAAGGGCATCATGGAGCGGCTGGGCGTCGAGGATGACGTGCCGATCGAGGCGCGGCTGATCAACCGCTCGATCGAGGGCGCGCAAACCCGCGTCGAAGGCCAGAACTTCGACTATCGCAAGCACACCGTCGAGTTCGACGATGTGATGAACAAGCAGCGCACGATCATCTACGCCGACCGGCGCGCCATTCTGGAAGGGCAGGATATGCGCGAGCGCATCCTGCAGATGATTGGCGAAGAAGTCGGCAGCCTGATCGACCAGCACCTGCCCGAGGCCGAGGGCGAGGAGTGGGATGCCGAGGCGCTTCTGCGCGCCGTTCGCACGATCGACCCGATGCTGCCCGCCGAGATCACGCCTGAGTCGCTGCTGGAAACGCCGCGCGAGGAGATCGAGGCGCTGCTGCTTGAGCAGATCGAAGACGACTATATTGCGCGCGAAGAAGCGATCACGCCTGAGAATATGCGCTACGCCGAGCGGCGCATGATGCTGGGCGCGATCGACCGCCAGTGGATCGATTACCTGACCGGCATGGAAGACCTGCGCCAGGAGATTGGCATGCAGGCGATTGCGCAGCGCGACCCGCTGCTGGAGTATCAGCGCAACGCCTTCAGCATGTTCGACGAGCTGAAGCACAACATTCAGCGCGACATCGTCTACCAGATCATCCAGGTGTCGTTCCAGTACGAGGCGTATATGCGCCAGGTGCTGGCCGAGCAGCAGCAGCGTTTGGCCCAGGCGCAGCATGCCGGCGAGACGGAGGAGCAGGCCAAGGCCGCCAAGACGGTGCGCAAGCCCACCGCTGCGAAGATTGGCCGCAATGATCCGTGCCCGTGTGGCAGTGGCAAGAAGTTCAAGCAGTGCCACGAGGGCCGCGAGGGCGAGCTGTTCGCGCTGTTGCAGGGCCGCGCCAATGCTGCGCCGGCATCTGCGCCCGTCGCACAGCCCGCGCAACCAGCTGCGCCCGCCGCGCCGGCTTCGGTGTCGGCGCAGCTGGCTACGGGTGGCTCGGGATTGAACCGCCCGGCCGCGCCGACTTCGGCTGCGCCGCGTGGCCGCGCCGCTCCTCCTGCCAACACCCCGCCAAGCGCGCCCAGCAGCAAGCCTGGCAACGGCAAGGGTGGCAAAACTGCGCCACAAGCGCAGCGCGGCAAAGCCAAAAAGTAGCCAAAACAACGTTCTTTATAGCAGGCGGCTTGCATCAAGTCGCCTGCTATCTTATTGTTTACAGAATGTGCCCGGAGCACTTCCTCGTTGGGAGGTTTGGAGGGCGCTAGCCC
>LJCR01001448.1 GCA_001399705.1 Kouleothrix aurantiaca | reverse complement strand
GCGCGATCGAGCTCGGCGGCCTGGGTGTAGGCGGCAAAGGTTTTGGCCAGGTAGGCTTCGTTCAGATGGTTTTTGTTCAGTGTCAGGCGGGCGCACAAATCGCCAAGGGCGAAATAATCGTCGCTGCTGGGCGGGCGGCGCTGCCGGGCGACGCGGCCAAGTGCGCGCACTTCCGGGTTAGCGTCGTTGGCGAAGGCATCGAACGAGCCGCCAATATCGCGAAACACTGCCATGATTTGCGACCACAGGCCGCTCTGGTCGTCGTCGGGGTCGGTGGCGCCGGGGGCGCGGCCGCTTTGGGGTGCCGGTGGGAGGTAGGTGTTGTCTTGATCAATCATCGGCTTGCTCCACAATCCTGCTAATCACAACGATCTGATTTCTTGCGTATTTTGATGGGTAAGACGCTGATACGCGCTATTTTTTGCCTCTATAAATCAGAGGGGGCGGCTATACACCGCCCCACTGCGTGGGTCGCTCTCCAAAACTATTCTTGTTTTCCAATAATACCATAGCTCGTCCGACCGTTCTCGCCTATAAGATGACAAAAAGGCCACGAAAAATCTTACATTCCATACACATTTCTCTGCAGGCGGTGCCGCGCGGTGTGCGTCTAACGCGCTGGCTGCATCGGGCTGAGCGACTGGGCGTCCCGCGTCAGCAGCTGCCCGAGCGGGCTGCCGTCGTCGGCGTTGAGCGCCTCAGCGGCGGATAGCGCCATTGGCAGCTCAATCGTGTCCGCGATCAGCGCGCGCCCCTGGTGGCCCAGGCTATCCCACCTACTGTCGAGTATAAGGCCGCCATCTTTCATCAGGATGACTCGGTCGAGCGTTTCAAAAGAGAAGTCGATGTCGTGGCTGACGACGACGATGGTGCGGTTCTGCGCGACCAGCTGCTCAGCCAGGCTGGTCAGGCGCGCGATGCTGGCGTTGTCGAGGCCGGCGGTCGGCTCGTCGAGGATGAGCACATCGCTTTCGAGCGCGGCGACGGCGGCCACCGCCACCAGGCGGCGCAGGGCCGGCGGCAGGTCGTACGGGTGAATGTCGGCGAACTCGGCAAGGCCAAGCGCGTCGAGCGCGCGGCCAACCATCTGGTCGACCTCGGCGGGCGTGCGGCCAAGGTTGCGCGGCCCAAAGCGCAGCTCGTCGCGCACGGTGCGGGCAAACAGCTGGTTGCGAATATCCTGAAAGACGATGCCGACGTGCGGTGCGCAGCGGGCGACTGTGGTTTTGCGCGTGTCGGTGCCGGCCACGAGCACCTGGCCGGCGGAAGGCTGCAGCAAGCCGTTCATATGGCGCAGCAGAGTGCTTTTGCCCGCGCCATTGCGGCCCAGCAGCGCCACGCGCTCGCCCCGGCCGATGCTGAGCGACACGCCCTTCAGCGCTTCGACGCCGCTGGGGTAGCTGAAGCGCACATTGCTGATTGCGATAATGGGTTGGGCGGCGGGGCTTGTGGCGGCAGGCGCAACTGGCTCAGGCGTGCCGGGCGGGGGCAGGATGGGCGCGGCGATTTCGCCCGCCGTAGCGCGCAGACCCTCGACCAGGCCGGGCAGCGTGACCGGCAGCGCCTGTTTGGCGGGCCAGAGAGCGGCTTTGCGCGCGGCGGCAGCCAGCGCGGCCGGGCGCGGCCAGCCGATCTTGCGCTCGATCAGAATCGGGTCGGTCAGCACCTCAGTGGCCGGGCCGTCGGCAATCAGCTGGCCTTCGTCGAGCACCACAATGCGCTCGGCCAGGCTGGCAACCCATTCCAGGCGATGCTCGGCGAACAGAATAGTGGTGCCCTGCCGGCTGAGGT
>LJCR01001449.1 GCA_001399705.1 Kouleothrix aurantiaca | reverse complement strand
ACCTGCGAAACGAGACGCGCCCAACGGGTTGCGCTTTAGCGGCGCCGCGCTTAGATCGGAATGAGACTCAGCACGAATCCACGTTCTAAAATAGCACCGATCTCGTGGCGCAAAGCGCGTCCGCTGCAACGGCGGGTTAGCCCGCCATTTTTGAAAGCGTTTCTGTTGCTGTACCACGCCTTCTATACTGTTGAAGACGATGGCGGTTCAACATCAAAATAGAGCACGAACCACAGATAGTTGAGTGGATCGATGCCTTCCACCTGTACCTTCTGCCGAATAAATTCCCACTGCATTGCTTCATTGGTAAAATCAACTGTCTCCCACAAACGGCTGAACGCAGTGAGAGTTTCGTGCGCACTCCGTGTTACATAGGTCGGCCAGTCCTCGTCCGCTTGACGCGGAGTTGGCACATATTCCAGCCAATATGGCTCACAGGTTGCATCAGGGAATTGAAACTGAGGCTGTCCGCCAAGCGTTGCGAGGCCAATGATTTGTGCTGCCGCAATCACTGGTGCAATATCTGGTTGACGCCAAGCATGTTCTCCACCGGGTGTTACCGATGCCCTGACACGAAGCGCTTCCGGCAGCAACATTTCTTCCATCACAGCCTTTATATGAAATAGTATCAGTAGATCGCAGAATGGCATTCTTATGCCACAGAGATGACCTGATTTGCCGATTGTATCTGATAAGAAATCGCTTTAGGAAGACATTCTTGTATTGGTGGCCTATAACTCAACCTCCCTCCGAAGCGTGTCCTAAAACGAATATGTGATCTACTGACTATCAAGGCTTATTACATGTTCGAGGCACCAAGAGATGATAACTGGCAAGGCGGGCTAACGGGTTGGCGTTCAGTTGCCGCAAGCGCAGGCACAAACTTTTTTAAAAAGCACCGATCTCGCGCGCGAAGCGGTCAACTGCAACGCCGTGTTAGCTGGCAGCTTGCCGCAGCAATCAATTAGATCGTTTTGTTATCTCTAGTTTGCTGAAATCGAATAAAATCCACAAGATTTTGGCGTGTTTGAGAAGAGATTTCGGTATTTTCTTGTGCCTGCTCGAAAAGCGTTAACCATTTTTCTCGTATGCTTTGCTCATGTGTGGCGTTCAAGATGCGATTTACCATCCACGCTGTAAGTGGTGTTGGCTTGCGCTGGATAGACTCGATCAGCAATTGTTCGTAACCGCCAATGCGTTCAATGGTGTGAACGATTGGACCTGGGCTTCCAATATCGACATCAACAAGACGCTCTATCGTTCGAAACAGTGCTGGTACCATACGGTTTGGTTGTGGCAGTTGGTCAATCTCGTCCATAAGGGTGTATAAACGATCGAGGCCGTTGCAATCCTGATGCCATACGTCGAAGTCTTCAGGCAGAAGAGAAGCAAGATCGCTTTCAATCTGGTGCGAACTGCGTGCCATTGTTGTTCCTGTGAATGAGCGTACGCATTGCTGCGGTTAAAATGCCTGTACAAGGAAAAAGGCACTTGCCTGGATAGCTAAAGGTGGTTGAGTGCCACCCGATATTATCAAGCGATATGCTGCCAGTGCTCTTGGGTTGGCTGCGCAGCGACCAACAAGTAGGTGCAGGCTCAAAACGCCATATGTGTTTGATGAGTTGCCAGCTAACGGGTTGCGCTTTAGCGGCGCCGCCACCGTATTGATGGCAAAACCATTGTAGCAGATATTGGCGCTGAAAAAGGCACGATCTCGCTCGACGCGAAGCGGCGTCCACTGCAAGCGCGTGTTGGGCGAGAGCGTTGATACATGGCCACGTTGAGGCATAC
>LJCR01001447.1 GCA_001399705.1 Kouleothrix aurantiaca | reverse complement strand
GGGCGTGATCGTCGCCATCAACCGCAGCACGCAGGCGCGCACGCTCAGCATTCCGCTGGATGGCTACATCCCGAACGGGAAAGTCTTCAAAGCGATCTATGGCGTGGGCAACAGCACCGGCGCGAATATCACCGTCGCCAGTGGCGCGCTGCAGGTTGCGCTCCAGCCGCTCAGCGGCCTGCTGCTTGCCACTGGCAGCACCGACCTGAACCCGACCGCCGCGCCTAAGAACCTGAAGGTTACAAGCGAGGGCAACGGCACGGTTGCGCTGTCGTGGAGCGCCGTCAGCGGCGCGAGCGGCTACAACGTCTACCGCAGCGTGGTCGCGGGCGGCGGCTATGTGAAAGTCAACAGCAGCCCGCTCAGCGGGACTACCTTCAACGACAGCGGGCTGGAAAATGCGCGCAGCTACTTCTACGTGGTGAAGGCCCTCGATAGCGCCGGCAACGAAAGCGCCGCCTCGAACGAGGTAGTTGGCCTGCCGCACCTGACAATCGACTGGGCCAACCTGCAGTGGCCGCCAACGCTGAGCTACACGCTCAACACCGCCAACCGCACCGACAACGTCTACGGGCAGGTGTATATCGCGGGTGTGACCAACGCGTCGGGCGCTACCCCCAGCCTGATGGCACAGCTTGGCTACGGCCCGAGCGGCAGCAACCCGGCCGGCAACAGCGCGTGGCAGTGGGTTGACGCAAGCTTCAACGGCGACGCGGGCAACAACGACGAGTTCGTGGCCAGCCTGCAGCCCGAGCAGGCCGGCAGCTACGATTATGCCTACCGCTACAGCACCAACGGCGGCAAGGATTGGATCTACGCCGACCTGGATGGCATTGCGAACGGCTACAGCGCAGCACAGGCCGGCAAGCTGACGGTCAGCTCAAGCGGCGACACCGCCGCGCCGTCGACTCCCGCCAACCTGCACACGCTCTCGGCCTCGCCCGCCGGCATCCAGCTCGCCTGGAACGCATCCACCGACAACGCTGCCGTGTATGGCTACGAAGTGCTGCGCAGCAGCAGCAGCGGCGGGCCGTACACGCGCGTCGCGCTGGTGACCAGCGGCACCGAGTACAACGACACCACCGTGACCGAAGGCGCAACCTACTTCTATGTTGTGCGCGCCGTCGACACCTCGTTCAACCGCTCGGGCAACTCAAACCAGGTGAGCGCCACCGCGCAGCTGCGCACCATCACGCTCAACATCACCGTCACCGTGCCCGCCACCACCGACGCAACCGCCCGCACGGTCACGATCGCCGGCTTCCTCGA
Source organism: Kouleothrix aurantiaca (assembly GCA_001399705.1). GTDB lineage: Bacteria > Chloroflexota > Chloroflexia > Chloroflexales > Roseiflexaceae > Kouleothrix > Kouleothrix aurantiaca. Next base: position 523 of record LJCR01001447.1, on the reverse strand, counting down.
CCGGCTCGACGGCGGCTACCCGCAGTGGGACCCGACGGCAGTCTCGCTCACGCGCGTGGACGCGACACACTGGCGCATCACCTTTACCGGCAAGGAAAGCACACAGATCGAGTACAAGTATGCGCTCAGCTCGTGGGATTATGTCGAGAAGGACGGCACCTGCGGCGAGATCGGCAACCGCCAGCTCACCCTGAGCTACGGCAGCAACGGCACGCAGAACGTCAACGACACAGTGGAGAACTGGCGCAACGTCGCGCCCTGCGGCAACTAAACCCTCGCAAAACAAACGACACGGGGCGGATGCAGTGCATCCGCCCCGTGTCGTTTTCGCCCAAAGCTAGCCCAGCTGCGGGTACGTGATTTTGGTATCGTTGATTTCGATCACCTTCTGCTTCTGTAACTCGCCTAACAAACCAGCGACTTCTTTTTCTGAAAGCTGTTTCCCAAATAACGTGTTAATTGAGTTGGTCAACGTCGTTACCGTACGCGGCTTGGCTGCGCCATGCTTCTTTAAATTTTCTAC
>LJCR01001446.1 GCA_001399705.1 Kouleothrix aurantiaca | reverse complement strand
GTTTCCGACCTGCTGAAATCGAGCCGCGCAACCAGCCGCTACACCGCGCTGGTTACGTCCGGCTACGCCACGCTCGAAGCGCTCCATCAGTTCGGCCCCTACCTCGACGGCATGAGCCTGGAGCTGCGCGCATTTGACGATGGCGCCTACCGGCGGCTGGCCGGCGTTGAGCAGTGGCGCGGCATTCTCGATCTGGCGGTGCAAGCCAGGCAGCAGTGGAACTGCCACCTCGAAGTTACAACTCGCCTGCACCCTAACGTCAACGACGCGCCCGAGCAGATCCAGGCCATGGGCGCGTGGGTGCGCGATGCGCTTGGGCCATTTACGCCCTGGCACCTCCTGCCCGGCGATGCTGGCGCAGCCGCATCGGCGTCGGTGGCGCGGGCGCGCCGGCTCGCGCACGAGCTGGGTCTGCACTATGTCTATGGCGCGGAACCTGGCCAGCACACGCGCTGCCCGAACTGCACCGCCGTGCTGATCGAGCGCGAAAAATCGCAGGGCCGTGCGGTTGGGCTGAATGATGGCGTCTGTGCTGCGTGCGGCGCCGATCCGCACCTGCACCTCTCGATCTTCCGGCGCTGATCCCCGCGTTCCTGCCCTGAGCAGCGGCTGGGGGCGGAATCGTGATTTAGCGCGGCCGCAAGCCACGCAGATGCGCCCGGCGGGCATGGTATACTACGCCAGATATTCAACAGTTCAAGGTAGAAGCATGACAGAGATCCTGTATGGGCGCAATGCGGTGCGCGAGGCGCTGCGCGCCGGGCGGCGCACGTTTCAGCGCCTGATGGTTTCCGCCGGCGCGCAAGAGGCCGGCACGCTTGGCGAGGTGGTGAAGCTCGCCGAAAAGATTGGCGTGCCGGTGGCGCGCGTCGATCGCCACGAGCTCGACCGGCGGCTGCGCGAGGCCAACCACCAGGGCGTGGCGCTTGAATGCGGCCCCTACCCCTACGCCGAGCTGGATGATTGCATGGCGCTGGCCGCCGAGCGCAACGAGCCTGCGCTGATCCTCCTGCTCGATCATTTGCAAGATCCGCAGAACGTCGGCACGCTTATTCGCACCGCCGAGATCGTGGGCGCGCACGGCGTGGTGCTGCCTGGCCGCCGCGCCGCCGAACTCACGCCCGCCGTGGTCAACGCCTCCTCGGGCGCAACCGAGCACCTGCGCGTGGTGGTGGTGAGCAACCTGGCGCAGGCGATTGGCGAGCTGCAAAAAGCCGGCGTGTGGGTCGTTGGCGTGGAAGACGACGAGCGCGCCCAGGAGTTCGACCAGGCCGACCTCGATATGCCGCTCGGGCTGGTGATTGGTGCCGAAGGCCCGGGCCTGGCACGCCTGACCCGCGAGCGCTGCGATTTCCTGATCAAGCTGCCGATGCGCGGCCAGATCGCCTCGTTCAATGCGGCGGTGGCCGGCTCGATCGTGCTGTATCACGCCTGGCGCGCCCGCGCGCGCTGACGCCGTTTTTGCCCTCGCAGAATGGTTTTTTGTGCAGAGGAACACGGAATGGGAACCACGATTGAGCGCGCAACCGATCTGCTGCACGAGTGGGTGCAGTCCGACAGTCTGCGCAAACACTGCTACGCAGTTGCGGCCTCGATGCAGCATTTCGCGCGCCTTCAGGGCGCCGATGCCGAGGAGTGGGGCGCGGCCGGCCTGCTGCACGACATGGACTACGAGCGGTACCCAAGCATGCCCGCTCCGGGGCCGGAAACCACCGCTGCCTCCAACGCCATTCTGGCCGGCGCCGCGGCCGAGCCGCCGATTGTGATGCACCCGTTCGTGGGCGTGACCTACC
>LJCR01001445.1 GCA_001399705.1 Kouleothrix aurantiaca | reverse complement strand
GCTTCGCCCGCCGCCGCGCGCAGCCACATGCGGCAGAACTGCCACAGCTCGCCCGCGCTGCTGAATAGCCCGGCATGCCCAGCCACGCCCCCCAGCGCGTGCGCGCTTTCGTCGTGCACCGTGCCGTGCACCAGCCCGCCGCGCCACTCGGGGTCGTGCTCGGTTGGCGCAATGCGGCCGTGCAGCGCGGGCGGCGGGCAAAATCCCGTATCGCGCAGGCCCAGCGGCGCAAAGATCAGCTCGCCAAACGCGCGGTCAAGCGGCGCGCCCGCGCACTGCTCCACAATCGCGCCCAGCAGCAGCGAGTTGACATTCGTATACGCCACGGATGTGCCGGGCGGGCGCGCTGGCTCCAGCGCGCGCACGGTGCGCCAGATCCCCGCCGCGCCTTGCTCGCGCAGCACCGACAGGCGAATATCCAGCCCAGAAGTGTGGGTCAGCAGGTGCGTGATCGTCACCTCGGTGGCGCGCAGGTCGGGCAGGTAGCGCGCGGCCGGCGCAGCGAGGTCGAGCAGGCCGGCGTCGGCCAGGCGCAGCGCCGCCGTCGCGGTGAACATTTTCGTCAGCGAGGCAATGTCGTAGATCGTGTCGCGAACGATCGGTTGCGCCTCGGCCGACTCGTACACGGTCGCGCCGGTCGCGCTCCAGTAGGCAATCTCGTCGCCGCGCGCCACCAGCACCACCGCACCAGGGAAAATGCGGCGCGCAATCGCGTCGCCCACAAGCGTATCGATCTCAGCGGCGAGTGGGTGTTTCAGCAGGGCGTCTGTCACAGGCGGGTTATTGCTGCGGCGCACAGGCGGGACGCTCGGTCAGCCAGGGGCCAAACAGAATCATATCGCCCACCGCGTCGCCGCGCCCATCGGCGTGCCGGTCGGGCTCGTACGGGCCAAGCGCGTTGCCCCACCAGTTATTGCGCATGTCCAGCTCAACCTCGCTGGTCGCGCCGCGCCCGATCCCATATTTGAGGTAGATCGGGATGATCGGCGGGGTATGCTTCTCGATCGCATTATCGTGCATCTCGAGCGGCAGGCGCGGGAGCTGCTGGGTCTCGGTGCGCACGCTCAGGCCGTTCGTGCCGCCCACCGGCGTGTTGCACGTCAGCGCGCCAAGGAAGGGCGGCGGGCCAGCGACCGCGTTCGGGTCGATGCCGCCGGTATGCGCGCCTTCATGCGCCAGGATCAGGTCAGGCCCGGTATCGCCCACGAGCAGGTTGCCGCGCAGCTCCAGGTTGATCGTATCGACCGAGCTTGTGGTGCCGATGCGCACTGGCGCGGTTCGTGGTGCCATGCGGTTGCCGCCAATGCGGTTGTTCGTCATAATCACGCCATTCCCGCTCGAATAGTTCGCCTCAATCGCCGATCCGAACGGGATGTCGTTGCCGGCTACCTCGCTGTCGCGCACTTCCAGGCGGCTGTTATTCACCAGCACCTGGCCGCCGTTTTCCTTCACCTGCACATGGTGCAGCGTCAGGTTGCCGCCCTCGCTCACCAGCACCGGCGAGCCCAGGCCACCGCCGCGAATTTCGGTATACTCCATCGTGGTGTTCGCGCCCGGCCGGCCAAAAATGCCACCCCAGCGCTGCGGCGTCGCGCCAACAATCCGCACCGGGCTGTCGGGCTGGCTGAGCGCGTAGATCGTCCCTTCCGAGTAAAACGACACGCCGGGCAGAATACGCACTTCCACACCCGCCTCAATAATTAAGGTTGCGCCCGGCACAAGCTGCTGGTCACGCACGATCAAGATCGGGCTTTGGGCGCGCGTCCAGCGCACCGTCCCGCGCAGCACATCGAC